>CAMFPD010000108.1 GCA_945971355.1 uncultured Lachnobacterium sp. | reverse complement strand
TGCTTTGTGCAATGAAGAGAAAACCTCTTATATCACCAGAAGAGTTGTGTGCTTCGATTGAGGTAATCCAAGGATGTGATGGTGAAAAAAATGAGAATGAAACTAATCAGAATAAAGTAAATAAGGAAAAAGTAAACCAAAACAAAGTAAATCAGTGCAGTGTGATTCAAAAAAATCGAAGAATAGCAATTTTAGAGGATGTTGTAAATCCGACAAATGTAGGAGCAATAGTGAGATCAGCAGCGGCATTAAATATAGATGCCATAATGTTCACATCAGCATGCGCGGATCCATTGTACAGGCGGGCAATCAGGGTAAGCATGGGTACAATATTTCAAGTGCCGTGGACAGTAATTCCAAATGGAGAATGGCCAGATAAAACAATAGAAAAGCTACATGAAGAAGGATATAAGATTGCATCAATGGCATTGAAGGAAAACACAAAAAGCATAGCAGATCCAATGTTCAAAAAAGAGGAGAAGCTTGCAATAGTATTGGGAACTGAGGGAGAGGGTCTGAAAGATCATACAATTGAATTGAGTGATTACACCGTGAAAATACCAATGAGTCACGGAGTAGATTCACTAAACGTAGCTGCCGCCAGTGCAGTAGCATTTTGGCAATTGGCGAATTAAAGGAGGATAAAATGAGCATAGTAGTATTAGGTGCAGTGTTTGTGGACATCAAAGGATTCCCATCATCCCAGTATATCCCAGAGGGAAGAAATGCAGGAAGAATTGAATATATACATGGAGGCGTGAGCAGGAATGTGGTAGAGGATATTGCAAATCTTGAGTTACGCCCTACTTTTGTAAGTATAGTTGACAATTCAGCACTTGGTGAGGATGTTATCAAAAAGTTAAAAAATCACAAGGTAAATACTGATTATATGCAGGTTATACCAAATGGTATGGGAACATGGCTTGCAGTGTTTGATGAGAAGGGAGACCTGGCAGGTTCAATATCGCAAAGACCAAATCTTATGCCTGTTCTTGATATGCTTGAAGAAAAAGGCGATGAGATTTTTTCTAATGCAACTTCAATAGTTTTAGAAATTGATATGGACAAAGAAATTGTGAAGAAGACAGTGCAGATGGCAGAGAAGTATAATAAGAAGCTGTTTGGTGTAGTCAGCAATATGTCAATTGCTGTGGAGAGAAGGGATTTCTTGCAGAAGTTTGATTGTTTTATATGTAATAAGCAGGAAGCAGGAATTTTCTTCACAGAGGATTATGACAATATGAGTGCGGATGAATTGTTACCTATTATCTGTGAGAGAATAGAACGAGGAAAAATTAATTCAATTATAGTTACAATGGGTGATGAAGGAGCAATTTACGCTTCGAGAAACGGAGAAAAAGGCTTCTGTCCATCAAAGAAAGTAGTTGTTAAGGACACAACAGGTGCAGGTGATGCTTTCTGTGCAGGCGTTGCAAGTGCACTTTCCTATGGAAAAAATATGGCACAGGCCTGTGAAATCGGAAGCAGATTGGCTGCATCAGTGATCACATCATCATCAAATGTATGTCCTAGATTCCTGCCAGAGGAGCTTGGGATTGAAGTCTAATAATAAAACCTTAGTGGTTAACTGTAAAAAATAAGACAGACCCAGGAAATGAGTCTGTCTTGAGGGGAGTATAAATAATTAATAAGAGGTATAACATTGAAAAGAATAATCTTTTCAAATAGGATTATACGTTACAGGAAACTAAAAATCAAGAAAATTGTGAATAAAAATTAGACCATTCCACATACTATCCTTGCAACAGGGTAGCAAAGTTTTGTAAAATGAGGACTTTGTGTTGATTAGCAAGGAGGAAAAGAACATGGCAAAAAACAATAATTCAGGAAACTATAGCAATTCAAACACAACTAGCAATGCATTAGACAGAGCCACAAATAAGACCACAAACAAAACAACAAATAAAACAACAAACAATGCAGGCACAAACAACACAGGCACAAATAATGCAGGCTCAAACAATGCAGGTACAAACAAGACAACAAATAAGACCACAAACAAGACAACAAATAAAACAACAAACAATGCATTAGACAGAGCAACAGGTGATAATCGCTTTGAATAAGACAGGCTAGATTCTGCAGATAGCTGCATAGAATATAAGGAGATGTGAAAGCATCTCCTTATTTTACTGTATAGGAAATTACTTCGTAACTCTCTATACAGCAAAAACATGCTTGCAACGAAGCAAAAATCGAGGGAGGAATATATGGAGTTTGATATTGTGTATGTGCGTGACTTGGTTGGCACAATAAAGGATAAAAATGCTGTTGTGGTGGATTTGAGAGATAAAAAGGAATACAATCAGGGACATTTCCCTGGCGCTGTTAATTTACCTATTGATGAAACAGATATATATGAGAATGTTTTGAGAAAAGACAGGTATTATATTTTGTACTGTGATCATGGTGGGAGCAGTATGCAGCTAGCCAGATATCTGGGGAGAAGAGGTTACAAGGTGGCATCTGTTATAGGTGGTTATGCAGCTATGTAGAATAAGGTAATATTAACAAAAACTTTATAAAAAACTATTTCAAAATTCTTCATAATATGTGAAAATAAAAATGTCAAACTATGTTTTTTAGGAGAACTGGCGAATGAAGACTTTTGAATTAGTTGCACCATGCCATTTTGGAATGGAAGCAGTTTTAAAAAGAGAGATATATAATTTAGGATATGAGATACTTAAGGTAGAAGACGGAAGAATAACCTTCGAGGGGGATGAGGAAGCAATTTGTCGTGCAAATATTTTCCTCAGAAGTGCAGAGAGGGTACTTTTGCAGGTTGGAAGATTCAAGGCTACAACCTTTGATGAGTTGTTCGAAAATGTAAAGGCACTTCCATGGGAGGACTATATTCCAAAGGATGGTAAATTCTGGGTGAAAAAGGCGTCTTCTATAAAGAGTAAGCTTTTTTCACCATCTGATATACAGTCTATTGTAAAAAAGGCAATGGTTGAGAGAATGAAACGCTCATACCATTTGGACTGGTTTCCAGAGGATGGTGCTTCGTACCCTGTAAGAGTTTTCCTGAACAAGGATGAAGTGATGGTAACTCTTGATACTTCAGGAGAGTCCTTACACAAAAGAGGATATAGACTTGCAACCAGTAAGGCACCAATCACGGAAACTCTCGCAGCAGCTCTTATTATGCTGACACCATGGCATGGTGACAGAATACTTGTGGATCCGTTCTGTGGAAGTGGCACCTTTCCAATTGAAGCTGCCATGATAGCAGCAAATATTGCGCCAGGAATGAACAGAGAGTTTACAGCAGAGTCATGGACGAATTTTATACCTAAGAAGCTTTGGTATGAGACAGTCAAGGAAGCAGAGGAAATGGTAAATACCGATATTCAGGTAGATATTCAGGGATATGATATCGATCCTGATGTGGTTGCAGCTGCAAGAGAGAATGCGAAGCGTGCAGGAGTAGACCATTTAATTCATTTCCAGCAGAGAGCAGTAGCAGATTTGCGTCATCCTAAGAAGTATGGATTTATTATCTCAAATCCACCTTATGGAGAGCGATTGGAGGAGAAATCTGCATTGCCTGAATTGTATACACAGATTGGACAATCCTATGCAGGTCTTGATTCCTGGTCTATGTATCTAATCACTTCTTATGAAGATACAGAACGTTATATAGGAAGAAAAGCTGATAAAAACCGTAAGATATACAACGGAATGATAAAGACCTATTTTTATCAGTTTATGGGACCAAAGCCACCAAAACGTAAGAAGGAAGTACAATGAAGAAATATTCAAGAATTTATTTTGTGATGACTGTTGTTATGGCAGCCATATTTTTGTTTAATTTATATATATATGCTTTTGACAATTCCAAGCTTGGAGTTTTCAGAGGGGCAGTTATAGCGGAGGAGGCATGGAGTCCACTGGTAGCCAAGGATGTCAATGCAGGTGTTCTCAATGTAATAATCGATAACAAGGTGTATACAAGTGAGGATTACGACTTATATATGAGCCCTGATAGAAATATAATGGTGCCTGTTGAACTCCTCACAGATGCTATGAACTGCAGCGCACATATATATGGAGGGAATTCTCTTTTGGTTGAAAAGCACAACATATCAGAGGTTATGGAGATAAATCCTGCAGAAGACGGAGAGTATTATGTGAGCTTATCAAATTTGTCTGATATACTTGGATATAGCTGTAATTTTGAGATAACCACAAAGACTGCCACAGCTGTGGATGAGAGTGATAACATATCCATAATTCCAACTCGATATGATTTGCGGGAAAAAGAGAGGATGTCTGTTGTAAAAAATCAGGGAAGCTATGGAACCTGTTGGGCATTTGCAGCCACAAGCGCGTTGGAATCTGCACTTTTGCCAGAGGAAAACGATTTGTTCTCTGTGGATCATATGTCCATGAGCAATTCATTTGATGCGGACCAGTATGAAGGTGGCGAATACACCATGGGAATGGCTTATCTTGCTGCATGGCAGGGCCCTGTGTATGAGGCTGATGACCCTTATGGAGACGGAAAGACAGATGGCTCATTAAAGCCGGTAAAGCATGTGCAGGAAATGAGAGTTATAGATGGAAAAGACTATGAGGCAATAAAGGAAGCTGTATTTAAATATGGCGGTGTCACAACATCTCTGTACAGTACCATAAGAAGCTCACAGGGGGATTCCGAGTATTATAAGCGGTCGACAAATTCATATTGTTATATTGGAACCGAAAAACCAAATCATGATGTTTTGATTATAGGTTGGGATGACAATTATCCGAAGGAGAATTTCTCGGTAAATCTGGAAGGTGATGGAGCTTTTATCTGTCAAAACAGCTGGGGAGACAGTTTTGGAGACAATGGAGTGTTCTATGTGTCATACTATGATACAAATGTTGGAACCCACAATGTAGTATATACAAGGATAGAAGATACTGATAACTATGACAACATATATCAGAGTGACCTGTGTGGCTGGCGTGGAAATCTCGGCTTTGAAAAAGAGGAGATATATGGTGCCAATGTGTTTACAGCAGAAAAAGATGAAATGGTAGCGGCAGCAGGGTTTTATGCAACCAGCGCAGATACAGAGTATGAAGTTTATATAGTAAACGATTTCCAAAATGAGACATCGCTTACCACAAGGACACAGGTGGCTTCTGGAACCCTTGAGCAGGCTGGATATTACACTATTGATTTTGATCAGGAGATAAGCGTCAAAGCAGGAGAAAAATTCGCGGTGATGCTATATCTGAAGACTCCTGGCTCGCAATATCCTTTGGCTATAGAGTATGATTCTCAGGAGAGTTATATGGACAGCGTAGACCTGGATGACGGCGAGGGATATATCAGTTACACTGGAAATAAATTTATTAATGTAAAGGAAAAACGGGATTGTAACCTGTGTATTAAAGCATTTACAAATGGATGAGAAAGTACTAAAGATTGTAACTCCCATAATAGCTCTTCTCACAGTGGTATTTTTTGCAACCTTCAGATTTATGCCTACAATTCATGAGCGATATGCTCTTGTTGTGGAAAAAAGGGAAAAACTGTTTGAGAGTTGGGATGCATATACTGTGGTGCAGGAAAACTTGGATGAGATTCTTGTGGAAGCAGAGGGAAAGGATACACAACTAAATATAGAAATACCAGCGGATGTTGGTGAGGATAGCCTTAGCATAGAAAACGATTATCTGACTCAGTCTGTGTATGTGAGATTTCCGGGAGGCGCAGATGATTACTTTTCCGATTATGGAATAAGTGGAAGCTCTGATCATATAAAATCACTGTTTTATTACAAGGATGGTGATGATGGAGTTATAGAGTTGAATTTGGACCATGTGTATGAAATCAGAACAGAAGTGACAGAAGGAAATGTGGCAATGGAGTTTATTGATCCGCATGAACTGTACGACAAGATAGTTGTTGTGGATGCAGGGCATGGAAGCAGAGCAGCAGGTGCCACCAAAAAGGGCATCATGGAAAAGGAAATAAACCTGCAGATTGCATTGCAGCTTAAGAAGATATTTGATGAATCAGAGGAAAATATCAAGGTTTACTACACCAGAACAGAGGATACCAATCCTACATTTAAACAACGAGTGGATTTAGCAAATCTCAGTGATGCAGATTTGTTTATAAGTATACATAACAATTCGTCCCAATCAGGTAATTTTACAAGCTTAAGTGGAACGCAGGTATTGTATTCGCAATCAGATGATAGCGAGTATTCAAGTAAGCGATTGGCGCAGATATGCCTGGATAATGTGACAGACGCGACAGGTAGCAACAAAAGGGGCTTGATGAAGGGCGATGACATATATATAATTCGCTCCAGTGAAGTGCCAGTGGCGCTGATAGAAGTAGGTTTTATGACCAACAGGGAAGAATTGGACAATCTGATATCAGAGGAGTATCAGTGCAAAGTAGCTCAGGGAATATACAATGCTGTTTTGACAGCTTTTGAGGAAGGATATTGATATGACAAAGATTATTTTTGCAACAGGAAACAAGGACAAAATGAGGGAAATCCGTGAAATTATGGCGGATTGTGATGTAGAAGTTTTCTCTATGAAGGAAGCAGGGATTAACGTGGACATAGTAGAGGACGGAGACACATTTGAAGCAAATTCCACAATAAAGGCAAAGGCAATCTCAGACTATATTGCTGGAAAAGGCTTAACAGATGAGCAAAAGGATGATAACTGGAAGGCCATTTCTGAAAAATACAGTGGAGCAATTGTACTTGCAGATGATTCGGGCCTTGAGATTGATTATTTAAACAAAGAACCAGGTGTATATTCTGCCAGATATATGGGTGAGGATACATCCTATGATATAAAAAACCAGAATCTAATCGACAGATTAGATGGTGTGGAAAAAGAACAACGTACAGCAAGGTTTGTCTGTGCAATAGTAGCAGTACTTCCTGATGGAGAAGTCCTTATAAGCAGAGAGACAATGGAAGGTTATATTGGCTGGGAGATAGCAGGAGAAAACGGATTTGGTTATGATCCAATCTTCTATTTAGATGAGTTTGGCTGTTCATCAGCAGCACTTTCAAGGGAACAGAAAAATGCTATAAGTCACAGAGGTAAGGCATTAGCAGGCATTAAGAGGAAACTCAAAAAATATTTTTAAAAAAATGAAAAAAATTTAAAAAAGCTGTTGACATACCCCTCCCTGTATCATATAATACTACTTGCGTCACGGAAAATAACGTAATGCAGAAAACCTTCGGGGTGTGGCTCAGCTTGGCTAGAGCGCCTGGTTTGGGACCAGGAG
>CAMFPD010000107.1 GCA_945971355.1 uncultured Lachnobacterium sp. | reverse complement strand
GTTGTACTTAGTGGAGCGGACACTGTGGCGCCATTGTCAAAGCGGTTGAAGTACACCTTCCCTGAAGGCAAAATGAAGTATCTGACAACTCTAAGGCTTTACTCTACGGATACAGTAGATTGTGTTAGTGCCACTGTGCCAAAAAAATAAATTATAAAGTGCAGGCGGCTCCTCTCAATTAATGCGCGAAGTTTGAAACTAATGTTTACATCAAGGTAAGGATACTATATATGGAGAAGTATGTCAAAATGGCGAACAATTGCTTTTTACATAATGCAAGTCTTGAATTTGAATTTTTTATATTATATTATTATGAAAATGCGTTTAGAAATAGGAGGCAAATTATGCGACATTTAATGAGTCCGTTAGACTTCGGAGTGGATGAGCTTGATAAACTGTTAGATTTGGCTAACGATATTGAGGCTAATCCAGAGAAATATGCTCATTCCTGTGATGGAAAGAAGTTAGCTACTTGTTTTTATGAGCCTAGTACAAGAACAAGGCTTAGTTTTGAGGCAGCGATGTTAAACCTTGGTGGTTCAGTTTTGGGATTCCACAGTGCAGATTCATCATCAGCGGCAAAGGGAGAAAGTGTTTCAGATACAATTCGCGTTATTTCCTGCTATGCAGATATATGCGCAATGCGTCATCCAAAGGAGGGGGCAGCGCTTGTGGCATCACAGAAGTCTACAATTCCGGTTATTAACGCCGGTGATGGTGGACATCAGCACCCAACCCAGACACTTACAGATCTTCTCACAATTCGCTCTCTCAAGGGAAGACTGGACAATATTACAATTGGTCTTTGTGGTGATTTGAAGTTTGGTAGAACCGTTCATTCACTTATAAATGCCATGATTAGATATGAGAATGTAAGGTTTGTTTTGATTTCGCCTGAGGAATTGAGAATTCCTGATTATGTGAGGGATGATGTCCTGAAAGCTAACGGAGTGGATTTCAAAGAGGTTGAAAAGCTTGAGGATGCAATGGCAGAGCTTGATGTTCTCTACATGACAAGAGTTCAGAGAGAGCGTTTCTTCAACGAGGAAGATTATGTGAGACTCAAAGATTTCTATGTACTCACAAAGGAAAAGATGGAGCTTGCCAAGGAGGACATGCTTGTGCTTCATCCATTGCCAAGAGTTAATGAGATATCTGTTGAGGTGGATGACGATCCAAGAGCATGCTATTTTAAACAGGCACAGTATGGAGTGTATGTGAGAATGGCACTTATACTTACACTGTTGGGATTAGCTGAGTAGGAGGAGCAGTATGTTAAACATTAGTGGAATACATGAAGGGTTTGTATTAGACCATATTAAAGCGGGAGATAGTCTTCAGATTTACCATGATTTGAAGCTGGATAAGCTTGATTGTACAGTTGCTATAATCAAAAATGCTAAAAGCAATAAGATGGGAAAGAAAGACATCATTAAGGTGGAATGCCCAGTAGAAGCATTAGACCTTGATATTCTTGGTTTTATTGACCACAATATTACAGTGAATGTTATTCAGGGTGACAAGATAGTTGCTAAAAAGGTGCTTTCTCTGCCTAGAGAGATTAAAAATGTAATTAAGTGCAAGAATCCAAGATGTATTACATCTATTGAGCAGGAGCTTGATCAGATATTTGTTCTTACTGACGAGGAAAAAGAAGTTTACAGATGTAAATACTGTGAGGAAAAGTACTCCAGAAAGGTGTAATGAGTATAGATTTGTGATATAATAGTCGGATAGTTTTCTATCCGATTATTTTTTGGAACTGTGGAGGATATGTTGTGGCAAGATATGCGAATGTTATAGTTGATATTTCACATGAAAAATTGGATAAAACTTTTCAGTACGCAATTCCAGAAGATATTGCCGCAGATATTCATGTTGGAGTGCAGGTGGACATTCCCTTCGGGAGTAGAACAATAAGTGGATATGTTGTGGAGTTGACAGACATACCTGAATATGATGTCTCAAAAATCAAACCGCTTATTGGAATAAAGGCTGGAAGTGTTCCGATGGAATCCAAGCTTATTACTTTGGCGGGATGGATTAAAAGAAATTATGGTTCAACTATGAACCAGGCATTAAAGACGGTTATTCCTATCAAAAAGAAAACCAAAGAAATCAGGAAGAGGACAATATACTTAAAGCTTAATGAGATACAAGCCAGAGAAAAGCTTGCACTTTTTGAGGCAAAGCATCAGACGGCAAGGGCGAGACTCTTAAGAGAACTGATAGATCAAAATGAACTCGACTATTCTGTTGTCACTTCAAAGCTTAATATATCTGTGGCGGTGATAAAGGCACTGGAAGAGCAGGGAATTATTACGGTATCTGATGAAAAAAGCTTTAGAAATCCTGTTAAGCATCTGCAGAGTAAAGGTTATAATCTGGTGTTGAACGAAAATCAGAGGATGGTGGTTGACAGCATTATGAAAGATATAAATGATGGCTGTCATAATACTTACCTCATAAAGGGTGTTACAGGAAGCGGTAAGACGGAAGTGTACATGGAGCTTATTGCAAATGTGTTGGCTAAAGGACAACAGGCTATAGTGCTGATTCCGGAAATTGCACTTACATACCAGACTGTTATGAGATTTTATAACAGGTTTGGAGACAGGGTTTCAATTATTAATTCCAGATTGTCTCAGGGTGAGAGATATGATCAGTTTGAGAGAGCAAAAACAGGAGATATAGACATAATGATTGGACCAAGGTCTGCTTTGTTCACACCTTTTCCAAATTTAGGGCTTATAATAATTGATGAGGAACATGAGAATTCTTACAAGAGTGAGAGCGTTCCCAGATATCATGCCAGAGAGGTTGCAATTGAGTATGCAAGGATGAATAACGCCAGTGTTGTTCTAGGCTCAGCAACCCCATCAGTGGATAGCTACTATAATGCTAAGAACGGTAAATACAAGCTTTTAGAATTGAATCAGCGAGTTGAGGAAAAGCCTTTGCCGGACTGCGAAGTGATTGACTTAAGGCAGGAACTGAAAAATGGAAACCGTTCCATTCTAAGTGAGAGACTTCAGGAGCTCATGGAAGACAGGCTGAAAAAAGGGCAGCAGACTATGCTCTTTATCAATAGAAGAGGCATGTCAGGATTTATGTCGTGCAGAGCTTGCGGATATGTGGTAAAATGTCCACACTGTGATGTGTCTTTGAGCCAGCACAATAACGGCAGAATGGTTTGCCACTATTGTGGATATGAGGAACCGGTGCCTGTTGTGTGTCCTAGTTGTGGTTCCAAGTATATAAGTGGGTTTAAGGCAGGAACGCAAAAGATTGAACAGATGGTTCAAAACAGGTTCCCTACAGCACGAATACTCAGGATGGATTTCGATACAACCCGCACAAAGGATTCTTATGAGAAAATTTTGCAGGCATTTTCAAATCGGGAAGCGGACATACTTATCGGAACACAGATGATTGTAAAGGGACATGATTTTCCTAATGTAACACTTGTTGGTGTACTGGCAGCAGATATGTCGCTCCATGTCAGTGATTTTCACTCGGCAGAGAGAACCTTTGAGCTTCTGACTCAAGCGGTTGGGAGAGCTGGCAGAGGCAGGGAACCAGGACAGGCTGTTATACAGACCTATGACCCTGATAATTTTTCCATTGAGACAGCCAGAAAACAGGATTACGAGGCATTCTATTCTCAGGAGATAGAGTATCGTCAGATGCTTTTTTATCCGCCAGTATGGAATTTGTTGGTGATTCATATACAGTCTGTGAATCAAAATTCTAATGATATTGCAGCAGAAAAGCTTGCTTTATGTTGTGATGAACTGATAAAGAATCTGGATGAGAGGGTGCAGCTTGTTGGACCAGCAGATGCTGTTGTGTCCAGAGTGAATGATGTGTATCGCAAGGTAATATATATTAAAACCAAGGAATATGACACCTTGGTTGATATAAAGGACAATATAGAAAAATATGTAAAAGATAATCCATTATACAAGAATGTGTCGGTGCAATTTGATTTTAATCCGACCAGTGGATTTTAAAGGAGGAAATATGGCACTTAGAACTATCAGAATTCAGGGAGACCCTGTACTTGAGAAAAAATGTAGAGAGATTACAGAGATGACACCAAAGCTTCAGACATTAATAGAAGATATGCTTGATACAATGTATGATGCTATGGGTGTAGGACTTGCTGCACCACAGGTGGGAATTTTGAAAAGAGTTGTTGTAATTGATGTAGGAGAAGGCCCTATTGTAATGATTAATCCTGAGATTATCGAAACATCTGGAGAACAGACAGGAGATGAGGGATGCCTTAGTCTTCCAGGAAAAGCTGGATGTGTGACAAGACCAAATTATGTGAAGGCCCGCTTCCTTGGAGAGGATATGCAGGAGTATGAGATTGAGGGTGAGGAGCTTCTTGCAAGAGCTATTTGTCATGAGCTTGACCACCTTGATGGACATATGTACACAGAGAAAGTTGAGGGACCACTTCACGAAGTGAAGTATGAGGAGGACTAAAATGAGAGTAGTTTTTATGGGAACTCCGGACTTTGCTGTTGGAACCCTTGAGGCAATTATAGAGGCAGGTCATGAGGTTGCACTTGTAGTAACTCAGCCAGACAAACCAAAGGGCAGAGGTAAGGTTATGCAGTGCTCACCTGTGAAGGAGTGCGCGCTTGCACATAATCTTCCAATATTTCAGCCTAAAAAAATTAGAGAAAATGAAAATGTTGAGTATGTGAGAAGCTTTAATCCGGACATAATAATAGTGGTTGCATTTGGACAGATTTTATCAAAGGATATTCTTGATATGCCAAAATATGGCTGTGTAAATGTCCATGCATCCCTTCTTCCAAAGTACAGAGGCTCAGCTCCAATTCAGTGGGCGGTGATAAATGGTGACGAGATAACAGGTGTTACCACAATGAGACTTGATGAGGGTGTGGACACTGGTGATATGATTGCAAAACGTCAGGTCAGACTTGATTCAGATGAGACAGGCGGCAGTTTGTTTGATAAGCTTGCCGTGACAGGTGCGGAGCTTTGTGTAGAGACCATGAAGATGATTGAGGAAGGCACAGCGGTGTACACTCCACAGAACAATGAGGAGTCTACTCATGTTGGAAAAATCAGCAAAGAGCTTGGTTTTATTGACTGGGAACGTTCTGCTGTGGAGATTGAGAGGCTTATTAGAGGATTAAATCCTTGGCCAAGTGCGTTCACAAATCTCGGTGGAAAAACTTTTAAAATCTGGAAAGCAACAGTGCTTCCGGAGGTTAATGAATACGGACCAGGCTGCATATACAAGGTTACAAAGGATTCAATGTGCGTTCAGACTGGCGATGGTGCATTGTCACTTGAAGAGGTTCAGTTAGAGGGCAAAAAGCGAATGGAGATTGATGCATTCCTCAGAGGAAACGCTGTAGAGGAAGGCAGTTTTTTTAGAAGATAATTAAAACAGGAGGTGTACCATATGGGATTTATGTGGTGGGATCCAACTTATATGTTGGTGTTGATTGGCGCAGTTATTTGTATGATTGCATCAGCAAAGGTAAGGACAACCTTTAACAAATATTCAAAGTACAGAAGTATGTCAGGAATGACAGGGGCACAGGCTGCCCAGAGGATTTTAAATGCAGCAGGTATATATGATGTGAGAATTCAGCATGTATCAGGAAGCCTTACTGATAATTATAATCCCACAAGGAAAACACTTAATCTATCTGATGCAGTTTGCAATTCTACATCTGTTGCTGCTATTGGAGTAGCTGCACATGAATGTGGACACGCTATACAGCATGCAAGGGGTTATGCTCCTCTTAGCTTTAGAAGTGCCCTTGTTCCAGTTGCTAATATTGGTTCGTCTCTGGCATGGCCACTCATAATTATCGGTGCTCTCTTTAATAGCAGAATGTCTATGACTTTAATTCATGCAGGAATAATTATGTTCTCACTTGCAGTGCTTTTTCAGCTTGTTACACTTCCTGTAGAATTTAATGCATCGCACCGGGCAATGGTTATGCTTAGAGAGCAGGGAATACTTGGAGAGCAGGAGCTTTCTATGACAAGAAGAGTATTGTCGTCAGCTGCATTAACCTATGTGGCAGGAGCAGCGGCAGCTATTCTTCAGTTGCTTAGAATTGTTTTATTATTTGGAGGCAGAGACCGTGACTGATTCTGTAAATACCAGAGAACTCACATTGGAGATGCTTATAGAGATAATTGAAAAAAATCAGTACAGTCATCTCGTGCTAAGAGATGTGCTTGACAAATACCAGTATCTTAGTAAGAAAGAGAGAGCCTTTATGACCAGAATAACAGAAGGGACTCTTGAGCATCTTATAGAGCTGGACTACATCATAGATTCCTTTTCAAAAACCAAAGTAAAAAAAATGAAGCCTATGATACGAACTATACTTAGAATGAGTGTGTATCAGATTGAGTATATGGATTCGATTCCAGATTCTGCAGTTTGCAATGAGGCGGTCAAGCTTGCAAAGAGACATGGTTTTGGAGCACTTTCCGGTTTTGTAAATGGAGTGCTTAGAAATATCTCCAGAAACATTTCAGAAATTGAATATCCAGATGAGAAGGATATTATTAGATTTCTTGAAGTTAAGTATTCCATGCCACAGTGGATTGTGAAGCAGTGGATCAAGGATTATGGCGAGGAGAAAGCAAGGCAGATTCTTGAAGCATATCAGGTAGAAAAGCCATTGTCCATTAGAACAAATACCTTGAAATGTACTCCAAAACAGCTAAGGGAACGATTGATTGCTGAAGGTGTTACGGTGGATGAGGTGAAGGAGCTGGATTATGCTTTTACAATATCTGGCTTTGATTATTTAAATGGTCTTGAATCCTTTGAGGAGGGGCTGTTTTATGTGCAGGATATAAGCTCTATGATGGTGGCTGAGCTTGCGGCACCAAGTGAAGGAGACTATGTGATTGATGTGTGTGCTGCACCGGGAGGAAAAAGTACGCATATAGCAGAGAAACTTGGTGGAACAGGTATGGTAGAAGCCAGAGATCTGACAGAATACAAGGTTGAACTGATTAGGCAGAATATAGAGCGCCATGAGCTTGATAATATGATGGCAGTTCAGATGGATGCCACAGAATTTGATGAAAAATCTGTAGACAAGGCAGATGTGCTCGTCTGCGATCTGCCTTGCTCAGGACTCGGTGTTCTGGGAAGAAAAACAGATATCAGATATAAGGTAAGTGAAGGTCAGGAAGAGGAGCTTTCGAAGCTTCAAAGACAAATTCTTGACACTGTACATAGATATGTTAAGCCAGGTGGAACATTGGTATACAGTACATGTACT
>CAMFPD010000106.1 GCA_945971355.1 uncultured Lachnobacterium sp. | reverse complement strand
CCTCTGAATCGAACTTGAAAAGCTCTTCTCCATTGGCATCCATTGGCTCGAAACGCACCTTACAGTGTCCGTACTGTCCACGTCCACCTGACTGTTTTGCATATTTGTATTCCTGATCAACAGGCTTTGTAAATGTCTCTTTGTAAGCAACCTGAGGTGCACCAACGTTTGCCTCAACCTTGAACTCACGGAGAAGACGGTCAACGATGATTTCAAGGTGAAGCTCACCCATACCAGCGATGATTGTCTGACCTGTTTCCTGATCAGTATGAGCACGGAATGTAGGATCCTCTTCTGCAAGTTTTGCAAGAGCCTCACCCATCTTACCCTGTCCAGCTTTTGTCTTAGGCTCGATAGCAAGCTCGATAACTGGCTCTGGGAATTCCATTGACTCAAGGATAACTGGATGCTGCTCATCACAGATTGTATCACCAGTTGTAGTGAACTTAAATCCAACTGCAGCTGCGATATCTCCAGAGTAAACAACGTCTAACTCTTCTCTCTTATTAGCATGCATCTGAAGGATACGTCCGATACGCTCCTTCTTATCCTTTGTTGCATTTAAAACGTAAGAGCCTGACTTACATGTTCCTGAATATACACGGAAGAATGCAAGCTTTCCTACGAATGGGTCAGCCATAATCTTGAATGCTAAAGCTGCGAATGGCTCATCATCTGATGAGTGCTTCTCAACTTCATTGCCATCTAAATCTACACCCTTGATAGCAGGGATGTCAGTTGGAGCTGGCATGAACTCGATAACAGCATCCAATAACTTCTGAACACCCTTGTTACGGTATGCAGAACCACAACATACAGGTACTGCTGTACACTCACATGTTGCTTTACGAAGAACCTTCTTCATATCCTCTACAGATGGCTCCTCACCCTCAAGATACTGCATCATGAGATCGTCATCTAACTCACAGATTTTCTCAATAAGCTCTGTACGGTACTCTGCAGCCTGATCAGCCATATCTCCAAGATCATCAGTAACTGTGATATCGTCACCCTTCTCATCATTGTAGATATAAGCCTTCATCTCGAAAAGGTCGATAATTCCTTTGAAATCGTCCTCTTTACCGATTGGTAACTGAAGTACGATAGCATTTTTTCCTAATCTTGTACGGATCTGCTCAACAGCTCCGTAGAAGTTTGCACCTAAGATATCCATCTTATTGATGAATGCCATACGTGGTACATTGTATGTGTCAGCCTGACGCCATACGTTCTCTGACTGAGGCTCAACACCACCCTTTGCACAGAAGACACCAACGGCGCCATCAAGTACACGGAGTGAACGCTCAACTTCAACTGTAAAGTCTACGTGACCAGGTGTATCAATAATATTGATACGATGCTCTAAAGCACCAGCCTTAGGCTTTGTCTGCTCTTCAAGAGTCCAGTGACAAGTTGTAGCGGCTGAAGTAATTGTGATACCTCTTTCCTGCTCCTGCTCCATCCAGTCCATGGTAGCAGTACCTTCATGAGTATCACCGATTTTATAGTTAATACCAGTATAATAAAGAATACGCTCTGTCAGTGTTGTTTTACCAGCATCGATATGAGCCATGATTCCAATATTTCTGGTTCTCTCAAGTGGATATTCTCTTCCAGCCAAGGTTTTTTCCTCCTATTAGAATCTGTAATGAGCGAAGGCCTTATTAGCCTCAGCCATCTTATGCATATCTTCTTTTCTCTTAACAGATGCACCAGTATTGTTTGCTGCATCCATAATCTCATTAGCTAATCTCTCAGCCTGAGTCTTCTCACCTCTAGCACGTGAGAAGTTTGTTAACCAACGAAGACCTAATGCCTGACGACGATCTGGGCGAACCTCGATAGGAACCTGATATGTTGCTCCACCGATACGTCTAGCCTTAACTTCGAGTGAAGGCATTACGTTGTTCATAGCCTCTTCGAATACTTCAAGGGCTGGTCTTCCTGTTTTCTCTTCTACTGTAGCAAATGCACCGTATACAATCTTCTGAGCTACGCCCTTCTTACCATCTAACATGATGCTATTAACAAGCTTTGTAACTACTTTGCTGTTGTACATTGGATCTGCTAATACGTCTCTTTTCTGAGTATGTCCTTTACGTGGCACGTTACTTCCCTCCTTAATCATGATATTTGTGGATTAATTCATCGGTACTCACATGTGTCTCTCTAATGTGTTCGTGCGGAATTGTATTCATAAAGTGAAATCCTGCATCTGCAGGTCTAATCCCAACACTAACCTACTTTAGTTCTGTTTGTGATACACAATGTTGCTAAATTATTTAGCAGCTTTTGGTCTCTTTGCGCCGTACTTAGAGCGGGCCTGTTTTCTGTTTGCAACACCTGCAGTATCTAATGTACCACGGATGATATGGTAACGTGTACCTGGTAAATCCTTAACACGGCCACCACGAATCAGAACAACACTATGCTCCTGTAAGTTGTGTCCCTCACCTGGAATGTAAGATGTTACTTCGATTCCGTTTGAAAGACGTACTCTGGCGATCTTTCTAAGAGCTGAGTTAGGTTTCTTAGGAGTTGCTGTCTTAACAGCTGTACAAACACCACGTTTCTGTGGAGAAGCAGCATTGATTGGTCTCTTCTGAAGAGAGTTGTAGCTCTTCTGAAGAGCTGGTGCTGTAGACTTCTTTACTGATGTCTGACGTCCTTTTCTTACTAACTGGTTGAATGTTGGCATTATTTTCACCTCCTGTAGATTTATAAAACTGCGCACACCAATGCGCGCTAAAACATTATATAAATTTTCATAAGACTTGTCAAGCATAAAAATAGAGACTTAGAACTACTTCTAAGTCTCTATCATATTTATCATAGTGATTTATTCGTCCTCTGATATTTCCTCAACAACTGACTCTACATCAAAATCTTCAAAATCATCAAATGAAAGTTCCTCTTCCTCATTGATATCACTATCGAGCTTGATTGTACGATATCTCTTCATACCTGTTCCAGCAGGAATCAGTTTACCGATGATAACGTTCTCCTTCATACCGATAAGTGGATCAACCTTACCCTTGATTGCTGCCTCAGTAAGAACCTTTGTTGTCTCCTGGAATGATGCAGCTGAAAGGAATGAGTTAGTAGCAAGTGAAGCCTTTGTAATACCAAGCAATACCTGAGATCCCTCTGCAAGTGCTTTTCCTTCCTCTTCAAGCTTCTCATTAAGCTCTAAGAAATCAAGTGAATCAACCATGCTTCCTGGAAGAAGTCCTGAATCTCCGGCTTCCTCAACACGAATCTTCTGTAAGCACTGACGAACAATAACTTCGATATGCTTATCGTTGATTTCTACACCCTGTAAGCGGTATACACGCTGTACTTCACGAAGCATGTAATCCTGAACAGCACGAACACCCTTAATCTTCAAGATATCGTGTGGATTTACAGAACCTTCAGTAAGTTCATCACCGGCTTCAAGTACTGCTCCGTCCACTATTTTAATACGTGAGCCGTATGGGATTAAGTATGCCTTAGTCTCGCCTGTCTCGTTGTTTGTAACGATAACCTCACGCTTCTTCTTTGTATCCTTAATAGTAGCTACGCCACCAAACTCAGTGATAATTGCAAGTCCCTTTGGCTTTCTAGCCTCAAAGATTTCCTCAACTCGAGGAAGACCCTGTGTGATATCTCCACCGGCAACACCACCAGTATGGAAAGTTCTCATTGTAAGCTGTGTACCAGGCTCACCGATTGACTGAGCAGCGATAATACCGATTGCTTCACCAACCTGAACGGCCTGACCAGTAGCCATGTTAGCACCGTAACACTTAGCACAAACTCCCATATGTGAACGACATGTGAGAACTGTACGAATCTTAAGCTTTGTAATTGGATCTCCGTTCTCATCTACACCCTTGCTCATAATTGCAGCTGCACGCTTAGGTGTAATCATGTGGTTCTTCTTAACGATTACATTTCCGTCTTTATCACAGATTGTTTCACATGTGAAACGCCCTGTAATACGCTCCTGTAAGCTCTCAATCTCCTCACGGCCTTCCATGAATGCCTTAACAACCATTCCTGGAATTTCACGGCCTGATTCTGCACAACAGTCAGACTCACGAACGATCATATGCTGTGAAACGTCTACGAGACGTCTTGTAAGGTATCCTGAATCGGCTGTACGAAGAGCTGTATCTGAAAGTCCCTTACGAGCTCCATGTGCTGACATGAAGTACTCGAGTACGTCAAGACCCTCACGGAAACATGACTTGATAGGAAGCTCAATAGTACGTCCTGTTGTATCAGCCATAAGACCACGCATACCAGCAAGCTGTTTAATCTGCTTGTCAGATCCACGGGCTCCAGAGTCAGCCATCATGAAGATGTTGTTGTACTTGTCAAGTCCTGTAAGAAGTGCCTTTGTAAGGGCATCATCAGTCTCTTTCCATGTCTCTACAACTTCTTTATAACGCTCTTCGTCTGTAATAAGACCACGCTTATACTGCTTTGTAATCTTATCAACTGTATCCTGTGCATCCTGAATCATCTGTGGTTTCTGTGGTGGCACAGTCATATCTGAAATTGATACTGTCATAGCAGCCTGAGTAGAATACTTGTAACCCATTGCCTTGACATTATCAAGAACCTCTGCTGTTGTTGTTGCTCCATGAGTGTTGATAACTTTCTCAAGAATCTGCTTAATCTGTTTCTTTCCAACGTGGAAGTCAACCTCGAACAAGAGTGCATTCTCTGGGTTTGTTCTATCAACAAAACCAAGATCCTGTGGGATGTTCTCATTGAAGATTAAGAGACCAACAGTTGTCTTAACGAATCCTGATTTTTCAGTTCCGTCTGCAAGCTTAACTGTACGATATACGTAGATATCCTGATGCAAAGAAATCTCTTTATTCTCGTATGCAAGCATTGCACGATTTACATTACCATAACGATGTCCGAAAAGATCCATTGGTGTACAAAGAACACGTCTGTTTCCATCAGTTACATCCTCGAACCAAATGAGATCATAGAGACCAAGTTTAGCAGGCTCGTTCTCACTTGCTGGTGTTGTAAGAGCCTTAAGCTCCTCGATATCTGTGTAAACAGTATCAGATGAAACTGCAGCTACTGCCTTTGGATCATTCTTGCGGTCAGCAAGCTTTCTCATTGTAAGGTAGTAAACTCCGAGAATCATATCCTGTGATGGTACAGCTACAAGTCCACCGTCTGAAGGCTTAAGCAAGTTGTTAGGTGATAACAACATGAATCTACACTCAGCCTGTGCCTCTGCTGTAAGTGGAAGGTGAACAGCCATCTGGTCACCGTCGAAGTCAGCGTTGAAGGCTGTACATACAAGTGGGTGAAGCTTGATAGCTTTTCCTTCTACAAGAATTGGCTCGAAAGCCTGAATTCCTAATCTATGGAGTGTCGGGGCACGGTTTAACATAACAGGGTGTTCCTTAATAACCTCCTCTAATACGTCCCATACCTCTGGCTGAAGTCTCTCAACCATCTTCTTAGCACTCTTGATGTTGTGTGCAGTTCCGTTAGCTGCAAGCTCTTTCATAACGAATGGTTTGAAAAGCTCGATAGCCATCTCTTTTGGAAGACCACACTGATAAATCTTTAATTTTGGCTCTACACAGATAACTGAACGTCCTGAGTAGTCAACTCGCTTTCCGAGAAGGTTCTGACGGAAACGTCCACCCTTACCTTTAAGCATGTCAGAAAGAGACTTAAGTGCTCTGTTTCCAGGACCAGTTACCGGACGTCCACGACGACCATTGTCGATAAGAGCATCAACAGCTTCCTGAAGCATACGTTTCTCATTACGAACGATAATATCAGGTGCGCCTAAGTCGAGAAGTCTTCTCAGACGGTTGTTACGGTTGATGATTCTTCTATATAAATCGTTAAGGTCAGATGTTGCAAAACGTCCACCTTCCAACTGAACCATTGGACGAAGATCTGGTGGAATAACAGGAATAACTGTCATAATCATCCACTCAGGCTTGTTTCCTGACTCACGGAAGGCTTCAACAACCTCTAATCTCTTAATAATACGAGCTCTCTTCTGTCCTGTTGCGGTCTCAAGCTCTGCCTGTAACTCAGCAGACTCTTTCTCTAGGTCGATTGCTGCCAAAAGCTCATGGATTGACTCAGCACCCATTCCTACACGGAAAGCGCTTCTTCCATACTGCTCACAAGCTTCCTGATACTCGTTCTCTGTTAATATCTGCTTGTATGCAAGAGATGTCTCTCCTGGATCAAGTACGATATATGAGGCAAAGTAAAGTACTCGCTCGAGAACACGTGGTGATAAGTCAAGGATGAGTCCCATACGTGATGGGATTCCCTTGAAGTACCAAATATGAGATACAGGAGCTGCAAGCTCAATATGTCCCATACGCTCTCTACGAACGCTTGATTTTGTAATCTCTACACCACAACGATCGCAGACAACACCCTTATAACGGATTTTCTTATATTTTCCACAGTGACACTCCCAGTCCTTTGTAGGTCCGAAAATTTTCTCGCAGAAAAGACCGTCTTTTTCAGGTTTTAATGTTCTATAGTTAATTGTCTCAGGCTTTTTAACCTCGCCGTGTGACCATTCTCTAATCTTCTCAGGAGATGCTAATCCAATCTGAATTGCATCAAACTGCATTGCCTGATTGTTTTCAATATTATTTGATTCTGGCATTACTGGCTCTCCCTTCTAATTACTCTTCGTCAAGAACTTCGTCGTCAAAAAAATCTTCTGAGTCATCTATATCCTCAGCCTCTTCCTCTTCAACATCAACCAGTTCTTCATTATCGAACTCCTGCTTTGTGAAGCCATGTTTTGCGAATGATTCACTGTCTTCAAAAGCATAATCCTTATCATTTCCGATAATAGAGTTGATATCTGTATTACCATATTCACTGGTCTCGATAAGCTCTACTTCATTTCTATCCTCGTCCAATACTTTTACGTCTAAGCCTAATGACTGAAGCTCTTTTAAAAGTACCTTGAATGACTCTGGGATACCTGGCTCAGGGATGTTATCTCCCTTGATGATTGCCTCGTAAGTCTTAACACGACCGATAACATCATCAGATTTCATTGTCAGGATTTCCTGTAATGTGTAAGCAGCACCGTAAGCTTCCAGTGCCCAAACTTCCATCTCTCCGAAACGCTGTCCACCGAACTGAGCTTTTCCACCAAGTGGCTGCTGAGTTACTAATGAGTAAGGACCTGTTGAACGAGCATGGATCTTATCATCAACAAGGTGATGAAGCTTAAGGTAATGCATGTGTCCGATTGTAACTTTACCATCGAAACACTCACCTGTTCTACCATCACGAAGCTGTACTTTTCCATCTGTTGAAATTGGAACGCCTTTCCAAAGTGCTCTGTGAGCTCTGTTTGTAGAAAGGTAATCCA
>CAMFPD010000105.1 GCA_945971355.1 uncultured Lachnobacterium sp. | reverse complement strand
CAGAGAACCCCTTGTGAATTGTTATCTGAAGCCTCGCCGACTCTTTGCGAATTTGTCAAAATCTGAGAAACTGAATCAGACAGCAATTCAATACCTTTTTTAACCTCTCCAATAGAAAGCTTAATGCTTTCAACTTCCTTTCCATAACTTCTTGACTGCTCTACAAAGGAAGAATAATTTGAAGTTACTTCTTCCTCCATGTATCTTAAAACTTCATCAAAGCATTCCTTAACATTCTGAATTGACTGATTGCTTTCTAATACAATATTTTGAATATTTGTAGCCGTATACTGGGATTGTTCTGCAAGTTTTCCAATTTCGTCAGCAACAACTGCAAATTCCCTGCCAGCTTCTCCGGCTCTTGCAGCTTCAATAGAAGCATTTAGCGACAACAAATTAGTCTGTGACGTAATTTCTAATATTTCATCAGCCATTTCATTAATCTTTTCAACGGCGCTTAATCCTTCCATAGCATTACCAATATTGTTTTTTGTTTCCTCCATGGTTCTAAGACCTCTGTCCAAACTTTCTGTTACATCATCATTCATTTCTTTAGCCTTAATTATCAATCCATCAGATACATTTGTGCCACTATTAACCTTTTCTTTAATTTGTGTAACTATATCTGAAATTGTAGCGATTTCGTTTGTAACAGATAAGATTGAATCATTGGTACTATCAATACTGGCCGAAAGCTCCTCTGTAGTTGCCGCATTATCAGCAGTGCAATCAACTAATTGAATTGCAGCCGTATTCAGTCTTTCTGAACTTGCAACCATGCTCTCATTGCAATCAATAAGGCGCATAATAGCATCCTTAATCGTGGATGTAAGACTATCTGTTGCCGTGGCAATCATACCAATTTCACCATTGTATCCAACGTATTTTTCAATCTCTTCATTACCGGTTAAATCAAGCCCACCAACTTTTTTAAGTGATTTACCCACTTTGCTGATTTCTTTTGATACCACCGAAACAAGAAGAATGGTTATAACACTCACAAGAATAAATACAACTATACATATTACAGCTGTAGTTCTGGTATTATTTCTTACTGCGCTATATATCACTTTCTCTGTATCACTTAATAAAAATATCCATTCTTTATTATCAATGTACTTATAAACTGCAACCTTCTTTTCTCCGGTAACACTGTCTTTATAGTCAATAGTACCAATATCAATAGGGTTTCCGCTTTCTTTTCCACTGTTAACCTGATCAATAATTTCCAAAAATGCTGGTTCTTCTACAGGTGTTGCAACTAAACTCTCATCATCATCAAAAATATATGTACCATCTTTCGCATTAATCATTGTGTATGTACTATTTTCCATACCCTCCACTATAAGTCCATCAAGACTCTGCTTCAGATTGGCCGAATAAGCAGCACCACCAACAAAGCCTAACTTCGTTCCATCATCATCATAAACAGGATAATACATCGAAACTACCTGTTGTCCACTGGCCGGTGACAATACTATTCCAAGATTCAATATTTCCCCTGTTGAAAACACACCTTCAAGAAGTGAATTTAGAGCATCTCCTTCACGCATTACAAGTCCTACAACCTTTTCATTAGAATGCACAAGGACCTCCGATTTCATATCATCAATATATACACCTTCAAATTCACTGTTTAGCACGCAAGGAAAAGCGTTATTCTGACAGAGAACAGCAGGAGTGTTTTAATTAATCCTTTTAAATTCTATATACATCTCAACTGGGGGAGTTTAGTAAAATAAAACTCCCCCAGTTGCTTTTATTTCACCTATTACGCTCTCGTATCAATACTCCTGCCACAATTAACACTGCTGCTACCACAAGCATAAATCCTGCAAATCCGTATTTATTTCTTGACATCTGAAACAATGCCAGTTTTCCAAATATATCTTTCCCTACATTAATCATATAATACACTGCACATGCCATATATCCCATGATAGCCTGGTTTGTAACAGCACTTACAAAATAGCCGATAGCACCGAAAAACAAAGTCTCACAAACTGCACCACACCACATTTTTCCAAAGAATACCTGACTGCCAGAGTTTTCTAATACATGTAAAAAACTTGTGACAATTACTATAATACATGCCACACCCAATACCAGACGAATCATATACAACTGCCACATTGATGTTTTTCGCGTTTGTTCCAACTGCCATATTTCCTTGTCCTGTTCCGGCATGAACTGTGGAGCAAGTAACATGGCTCCTATAAACACAACATATCTTTCAAGGACAGTTGCACTCTGCTGTGCATCCAGATTTCGAAAGCCTACAAAACAACCAGACACCAGGCAAAACACAACTGTTAAAAGTATATGTGGCAAATATTGAAATCGAACAAAATCTGCACCAAGCTTAATGTTTCTTTCCATATAATCCGCCTCCCCTACGCTTGTATCCATACCAGATTATTGTTAAAATAATTGCCCCTATTGCCAGTAAAGTATAAAATAAACGGTTGAAGTACAATTGATTAACATTTGCAAAAAATGCCTCTGTTTTACCAACAGTATTCCATCTCGGAATCAAATTTAATCCTGTAATATCTTGTAGTCCACTTGATCCCATCAATGCTGCAACACCATAAAACATCTGCACGACCACTGCCACAATCCAATTGAAAACCTCGCTAAGTAAGAATGCAACAGCAGTCACAAACATAATCTCAGGCAGCAACCACATTACAGAATAGCTTACGAATGCCAGATAATGAGGTGTCACACCAAGTGTACTTGCCTGATAGCAATACGAAGTCTGCATAATAAGTGCGATAATCACTATTGGTAAAAACATCATTGTTATATTTGCCAAATACCTGCTAAGTATAATCACTGAAGACGATGCCTTTTTAGAAAAAATCACACCTTCCACATTTGACCTTCTATCTCTCGCGCATCTGGTTACTCCCAGAAATATCGGCATAATAGCTAGTAAAATTCCTGCGTAATCACAGAACATACGCATATATGCGCCTGTAATTCCATCTGTTTCACATATTCCATGAAATTCATTCATTGCATCCTCATAGGTCATTAGCTCTTTGGCACCTTTTTCGTAATTTTCTTCTTCATAATTACTTCCGCGCCCGATAATATCGCACACCTGCTGCATTTTTAATTTAAAATCACTATATTCTAAATTATCAGATGGTAACACAATATAAGAATTACCTGCCTGAATGGACTCCTCCACACCATCGCCAAACTGCTCGAAAAAGGCAATTTCCTCTTCACGAATCTGATTCCAGCTCTTTCCTGTACAATCCTCAACAATTGACTTTAACTGATCTAGTTCTTCCTGATTTAAGATTACCGCTTTATAAAATCCTGTGGGATAAGTTGCAAAGCTTTCATAAGTAATTTCTTGTACCAGGCTGGCCAGTGCGTTTCCCATGATAATCTTCTCGTCTGTGCTCTCTTTCACTCCATAATAATCCTGATCCGGCTTCGGTTCCTTAATCACCTGTGTTTCCCCCATCTGCCCAACAAGAAATACTATCATAATCAATAAATAAATAATGTAAATCAAGCTACGCATCACCTGCTTACATTCTTTGACAAAAAGTGTTCCAAACATTTACTTCACCTCCTGCTGCTTCATTAGATACATATAAGCATCTTCCACATCTGCAGCGCAAAGGGTTGCAGATTCAAGCGGTTTTTCATCGGAAATCAATTTTACCTTTGTCAAGCTTCCAGAAGTTAAAATTCCTGTTACCAGGTATCGCTCTTTCATCATGTCAAGCTCTGACGTAGATATTTCTAATGTGTAAACCTTGTTTTCTACCAATTTTAGCAGTTCTCTTACAGTTCCACGAAAAACTATTTCTCCTTGATTCAAAACAGCAATTTCTTCACATGTAGCTTCTATATCGCCTACAATATGAGTGGAAAGCAACACAATTCTGTCCTTTGCTATTTCGCATAAGAGATTTCTAAATCGTACACGTTCCTCAGGATCTAAACCTGCAGTTGGTTCATCAACGATAATTACTTTGGGATCATGAATCATGGACTGGGCAATTCCAAGTCTTCGTTTCATTCCACCGGACATTGCCTTAACCTTCGTTTTTCTCTGTTCCAGCAAATTCACTTTTTCCAATAGCTCCGGCACCTTTGTTTTTCTTTCACTCTTTTTCATTCCTGACAATGTAGCCAGATAATCTAATGCCTCATAGGCATTCATGTTTCCGTACATTGAAAAATCCTGTGGCAGATATCCAATTAATCCTCTTATTTCACTGCTCTTTTCTACTGGTATTCCACATACAATTACTTCGCCGCTACTTTTCTTTAGCAGTGTTGAAATAATCTTCATCAATGTAGTTTTTCCTGCACCATTTGGGCCTAGCAAGCCAAACATTCCCTGATCAATATCCAGACTTATATTTTTTAGAGCCTGTTTAGAACCAAAATTTTTGCTTAAATCTGTGATTTTAATTGTTGTATCCATATTCTTTCCCTTCCATAATTTATTGCAAATTCTTTTCCTATACAGAAAAAATCTTTACGTATCCTAAGAAAAGAATACATAAAGATTTCCTACAAATTCCCTACATATGATAATTAATTTATTTTTGAATTAACTCGAAACCTGGCTGCCACAATAGCGCCTTGGTCTATCCCATTCACAATGGTAAGATTTCCACCATGTTTCTCGCAAAGCTTTTCACTGATATACAGTCCCATTCCAAAATGATGACCCATTCCCTTATCCTCACTATAATATAGCTTCTTAGCATCTTTTAAAGCCTTTGCTGAGAAACCGTCTCCGTCATCTTTTACAAATATTGTGAGCCATTCCTTCTCCAGCATAAGCTTTATCTCAATTGAACCTTGTGCATAGCGGATTCCATTGGATAACAGATTTTCAAAAGTTTCAAAAACCAGACTTTTATCCATGGATATTATGGTTTGGTCTGCTCTGTCCGCCACCTCTTCTTGTATGTCCATAAAAATATCTAATCCTGATTGCCGTTCCATCTCTTCTACTGTTATTTGCAGCTCATTTACTAATTCACTGAGTGAAACCCATTTGCATTTTATCTCTCTCATTTCGATTGTCCGTATTTCTGTCATGGTTTTAGAAAATTCCAGCAATCGCTCTTCATGTTGATATATTGTACCCAGCTTATCTAGCAATAGTTCCTGCGACACTTTTCCTTGTGGGACATAATTCAGCAAAAATTCTGTATACCCTTTCATAACAGTCAATGGAGTTCGCATATCATGAGCAAATGCTGCATTGATACTGCTTAATTCCTTCTGTGCATCCCACTCTCGATATTTCATCTCTATCAATTGCCTTCTAAGGTTTTCAATCTTCCCACATACTTTACCTACTTCATTTTCTTCCAGATAATTTTGCTCGTGACTGTAATCTCCTAATTCCAAATATTCTACAGCCTCTTTTGCTGCTGTAATTCCAGGCATTATCCAATGTTTCAGGTAATATAATACGCCAAAGAATTCCGTGATTACAATCAGAATAACTAGTCCATAAGAATTTATCGTATTAATCACAGCAACTTCAAAGATGTCCGATGCCTCTTTACTCTCTAATGCCCCTACCAGTTCATATCTTTCTAAAATGACATCAATCCAACCCTTACAAACACTTTGCAGCATATAATTAACTACAATAGCTACTATCAGACCCAGGGACATGGTATACAATAATCCTCTACAAAGACTACTATTTCGAATGTGGCTTTTCACTTTCGATAGTACTTCTTCTATCCAATCCATCGGTATCCAACTCCCCAAACTGTTTCTATGTAATTCTTCTCTGTTGCTGTTTGTAGCTTCTTGCGAATCCTTCGGATATGTTCCATCACTATCGATGCATCTGCTTCACCATCAAATCCCCGAACACTTTCATATATGTTTTCCTTATCAAATACCTGCCCTGCATGAGTGAGCAACAGCTCTAATATTGCAAACTCTGTCTTTGTCAGACATAAATCCTCCCCATTTGAGATTACTTTTCCCGCATCAAAATCTACCGTAATAGTCTCGTCCATGTATACCTTATTGCGATTATTTCTGCGGTCCTCCCTTCGTAAGTGTGCCGCGATTCTTGCCAGAAGCTCATCCATGCTAAAAGGTTTTACGATATAGTCATCCCCACCTACCTTAAACCCATTCACTCTGTCTTTTTCCTCAGTCCTTGCTGACAAAAAAAGAATTGGACAAGTCAGCTCATCTCTTATGCGTTCACACAATTCATAACCATCCATTTTTGGCATATTAATATCCAATAATATTAAATCCGGTTGATTACAAACCTGCTTTAATGCTTCATTTGCATCTGCTGCGGTGTACACCAGGTAGTCTTCCATTTGTAAGTACTCCTTCAGCATATTACAAATATCAATTTCATCATCTATCACCAAAATTTTCTTCATTTTATATACCTATCCCACTTTAGGACAAATTATTTTCAAGTATCTTTAAGCCTTCTTCCACACTTGTCCCCAGTATTTCCTGTGTTTTCTTGAAATCATATACCTCATGTAACCTGTCATGAACCTGCAGGAACTTTTCTTTTCCATATTTCTGGACAAATATTGCCTGTGCCTTGCAAGCCGCAGCGCCATCATTGTCAGGCTTATAAAATCCTTTTTTGCAATCTTTCAATTCATTACACTCATAGCAACCATTGATTCCTTTCTCCTGACAACACTTGATATTTGGGCAACCTCCACTTTCATGAAATGTTCCGTATGAACAGCAACTGAAAACAGAACGGCAGCCTCCACACCACTCTCCCAGAAAGCAATGATTACATGAAAAGCCACAGTAAGCAATCATTTCCACATCTTTTCTTGCAGCTTCTACAATTTCAGCCTTCCATTTCGCTCCGTTCTCATAACGCTTGTCCTTTTCAGGACCTTCTACAGCGAGAGCTTTTCGATATACTCTTGAGTCCTCACCTTCTATGTCTTTTTCTATTTTGTAAAACTCATATCCGTATTTTTCATATAAACCTATATGATTTGTAGATATATGTATGTATTCACGCTCCATAACAGTTGCTATACTCTCTGCATAATCCAAAAGCTGTCCTGCATAGTGATGGCCTCGATACTCTGGAAATGTATAAAGAAATCCAATCCATGACGACATATCTGTAGGTTGAATATCATCGAACGGTGCAAAGGTACAAAATGCAATTAACTTATCTCCATCCACAAGCATTGGAACAAGCGCCGTCTCCCCAACCATTTTTTTGAGATTGCCTTCACTCAGCAGAGTGTATAAATATTGTCCAGCTCCCCAATCACTTTTTTTTATTTCATTTAGCCAATGCTCTTTATCTTTTGTTGTAAAATACTCAATTATTTTCATTTGCTTCTCCTTCTTTTGTTATTCCTTTTGCCGCCTCTATTATATACCCCTCTTATTACACTT
>CAMFPD010000104.1 GCA_945971355.1 uncultured Lachnobacterium sp. | reverse complement strand
GAAGAATATACAGAAGAATACTCAGATAATAATGATGAGGAATAAAAATGGCTAATAAGAAAATACCAATGCGCCAATGCGTTGGATGTGCTGAAATGAAATCCAAAAATGAATTGATAAGAGTTATAAAAACACCTGAAAACGAAATCGTATTAGATTCTACAGGTAAGAAAAATGGTCGTGGTGCA
Organism: uncultured Lachnobacterium sp.; assembly: GCA_945971355.1. Taxonomy (GTDB): domain Bacteria; phylum Bacillota; class Clostridia; order Lachnospirales; family Lachnospiraceae; genus Roseburia. Next base: position 7,243 of record CAMFPD010000104.1, on the reverse strand, counting down.
TATATATGTCCCAATATGGATTGTTTAAAAAAAGCACGTAAATCAAAAGGCCTGGAACGTTCGCTAAAGGTTGCAATACCTACAGAAGTTTATGACAATCTTGAAAAGGAGATGAACTTAATTGGTAGATAGAGTTTTATCAATGCTGGGAATTGCAGCAAAGTCAGGAAGTGTAGTTAGTGGTGAGTTTTCAACTGAGAAAGCTGTCAAAACAGGAAGAGCCTTTTTGGTAATTGTTTCAGAGGAAGCTTCTGAAAATACCAAAAAAGCCTTTAAAAATATGACAGATTTCTACGAGGTTCCTCTTTACTTCTACGGAACGAAAGAAGCATTAGGAAGAGCTATTGGGAAGGAATTCAGAGCTTCTATTGCAATAATAGATGAGAATCTTGCCAATGCAGTTGAAAAGAAACTACTTTTGTCGAAAACTGAATAATGGAGGAAATTGAATATATGCCAAAAATGAGAGTTCATGAACTCGCAACAGAGTTAGAAATAAAATCAAAAGATATAATTGAAGTTCTTAGCAATACAGAGTATGCGGTTACCAGTGCTCAGAGTGGATTGACAGAAGAGGCTTGTGTAATCGTAAGAAAGAAATTCGGAAAAAAATCTGCGACGCCAGAAGTAACAAAGTCTGAGGCGACAAAACCTGAAGCTGCAAAGACAGAGACTTCAAAAAATGTAGCAACTAAGGAAGATACAGCAGCTGCAGATGTCAATAAAAAGGATGCTGACAGACCAAAGAAAAAAGCAAGTATTACAGCTGTATACAATGCTCAGTATAGCAGGCAGTCAAGAAGACCAGAAGGAAAAAATAATAATGGTCAGTCAAGGGATGGTCAACAGAAAAATAGAAATAATAATGATAGAGCTCCAAGAAGAGACAACAATGTAAGACCTGAGCCACATAGCATTATTAAGCCAAGACCAGTTGGCGAGAGAGCAATGAGACCTATTTCTGAGCGTACTGCTGGAAATGAGGAAGAGATTATTATCAAGCCAAGCTCACAGAATAATCGTCCTAACAATGACAGACCAGAACGTCAGCCTCGCCCAAACAACGATAGACCAGCACGTTCTAACAATGAGCGTGGTGATAGAAGCTTTAATCGTAATGAACGTCAGGAAAAAACTAACGAAAGAAATAACGAAAGAAATAACGATAGAAATAACGATAGAAGCAATGACAGAAATTCTAATCGTAATTCTGACGGAAGAAACTTTGATAGAAACAATCGAGGCGATAGAAATAACTTCAGAAATAGTGATAGAAATAATGACAGAAATAATGATAGAAACGATTCAAGATTTAGACGTGATAAATCAGATTTGATGCCACCTGCTGAAGAAGTTAGCAGAGGAAAAGAAGGAAGCAATCGTAACAATGACAGACGACAGAATAATAACAGGCGTCAGAATGATCACGATAAGCTTGGAAAACGTCAGGAAAATTATATTAATCTTGAAAAGCATGGTGGTAAGAAAAAACCACAACAGCAGCCACAGCAGCCAAAAGAGGATGAGAACGAGATTAAGACAATCACACTTCCAGAGAAGATTATAATCAGAGATCTTGCTGATAAGATGAAAGTTCAGCCTTCTGCTATTGTTAAGAAGCTTTTCCTTAAGGGACAGATGGTAACTGTTAACTCAGAGTTAAGTTTCGATGAAGCAGAAGAAATTGCATTAGAGTTCAATTTTATTTGCGAGCAGGAAGAAAAGGTTGATGTTATTGCAGAGCTTCTCAAAGAGGATGAAGAAAATGAAGCTGATATGGTTGCAAGACCACCTGTAGTTTGTGTTATGGGACACGTAGATCACGGTAAAACTTCACTTCTTGATGCAATTAGAAGCACGAGAGTGACTGCAAAAGAAGCCGGTGGTATTACGCAGCATATAGGTGCATCTGTTGTATCAATCAATGACAATAATATTACATTCCTTGATACACCAGGCCATGAAGCTTTTACAGCTATGCGTATGCGTGGTGCTAATTCCACAGATATTGCAATTCTTGTTGTTGCTGCTGATGATGGAGTTATGCCACAGACAGTAGAGGCTATTAATCATGCAAAAGCTGCTGGGGTAGAGATAATTGTTGCAATTAACAAGATTGATAAGCCAAGTGCCAATATCGATAAGGTTAAGCAGGAATTATCAGAGTACGAACTTATTCCAGAAGATTGGGGTGGAAGTACAATTTTCTGTCCTGTTTCTGCACATACTGGTGAGGGAATTGAAAACCTTCTTGAGATGATTCTTCTTACAGCAGAAGTACTTGAGCTTAAAGCTAATCCAAAGAGAAATGCAAGAGGTCTTGTAATTGAAGCTCAGCTTGACAAAGGACGTGGAGCTGTTGCAACTGTTCTTGTTCAAAAGGGAACTTTACATGTTGGAGATTCTGTTGCATGCGGAAGCAGCTATGGTAAAGTGAGAGCAATGATTGATGATAAGGGACAGAGAGTAAAAGAAGCAATTCCTTCAACTCCTGTAGAGATTCTTGGTCTTAATGCAGTACCATCAGCTGGAGAAACATTTGTGGTATGTGACTCGGATAAGGAAGCCAAATCATTTGCTGAGACATATATTGCAGAGGAGAAAAATAGACTTATTGAGGAGACAAAGGCAAAAATGTCTCTTGATGATCTCTTCTCACAGATTCAGTCTGGTAATATGAAAGAACTTAATATTATTGTCAAGGCAGATGTTCAGGGTTCTGTTGAAGCTGTTAAGGCAAGTCTTATTAAGCTTTCAAATGAAGAGGTTGTTGTAAAGGTAATTCATAATGGTGTAGGAGCAATCAATGAATCAGATGTAATTCTTGCTTCAGCTTCAAATGCAATTATCATTGGATTTAATGTTCGTCCAGATCCAGTTGCTAAGCAGACAGCAGACAATGAAGGTGTCGATGTAAGACTTTACAAGGTTATCTACAACGCAATCGAGGATGTAGAGGCTGCTATGAAGGGTATGTTAGATCCTGTTTACGAGGAGAAGGTTATCGGTCATGCAGAAATCAGACAGATTTTCAAAGCTTCTGGTGTTGGAAATATTGCTGGTTCTTATGTTCTTGATGGAACACTTGAGAGAGGATGTAAAGTCCGTATTTCACGTGAAGGAAATCAGATTTGGGAAGGTGACCTTGGTTCTCTTAAGAGATTTAAGGATGACGTGAAAGAAGTTAAGTCAGGCTATGAGTGTGGTCTTGTATTTGAAGGATTTAACGATATTCAGGAATTGGATATTGTCGAGGCTTACAAGATGGTTGAGGTTCCTAGATAGACTGAATAGAAGGTAGGCTTAAATGAGAAAAAACAGTATAAAAAATATTCGCATTAACGAAGAAGTAATGCATGAGTTAGCTAATATAATTCGTGGTGAAATCAAGGATCCAAGAATAAATCCAATGACAAGTGTTGTTGCAGTTGAGGTCGCTCCTGACCTCAAAACTGCAAAAGCATACATCAGTGTTCTTGGTGATAAGAAGTCTCAGGACGATACCTTGGCAGGACTAAAATCTGCAGAGGGATATATCAGAAGAACACTTGCAAAAAATATTAATCTTAGAAATACACCACAAATCACATTTATTATTGATCAGTCAATTGAGTATGGAGTTGAAATGTCCCGCAAGATTGATGAAGTTACGAAGGATTTAAAAGACGAGGACTAATTATGAAGCTTGATGCAATAATTGAAGATAAGAATGTAATTGGGATTGCTGGTCATGTCAGACCAGACGGAGACTGTGTTGGTTCAACACTTGCAGTATATAACTATATCAAGGATAATTATCCTGAAAAAGATGTTCGTATATACTTGGAGCCAATTCCAAATATCTTTAAGTTCTTGAAGAGAGCAGATGAGATTCGAAGCGACTACAAGGATGATGTGGTTTTTGATTTGTTCATTGCTGAAGATTGTGGAGATTTGGGAAGATTGGGAAATGCTGCAAAGTATTTCGAAAATGCAAAATCTACACTATGTATAGATCATCATGTCAGCAATAGCTCATTTGCTGATGAAAACTATATTTTCCCAAAGGCAAGTTCTACTTGCGAACTTGTTTTTGAATTAATTGACAGACAAAAACTTACTTTGCAGATTGCAGAGTGCCTCTATACAGGAATGGTGCATGACACAGGTGTATTTCAATATTCCTGCACATCAGCAAAGACAATGGAAATTGCTGGTGTGTTGATGGAGACAGGAATTGATTATCCTAAAATTGTGGATGATACGTTTTACACCAAAACATTCGGGCAGAACAAAATACTTGGTCTTGCGCTTCTAAATGCTGAGTTGTATCTTGATGGTGCTGTTATTGCAACAGTTGTTTTTCAGGAGGATATGAAGCGTTTTTCGGTACTGCCAAAACATCTTGATGGTATTGTTAATCAGCTGCGTGTTACCAAGGATACAAAAATTGCTTTATTCTTATATGAAAATGAGGATGGTACTTTCAAGGGAAGTCTTCGTGTGAATGGAGATACAAATGTAGCTGATATAGCGGCTCAGTTTGGAGGCGGCGGACATGTTAAAGCTGCTGGTTTTTCAATCGAAGGGCCAATTGATACTGCCATGGAGAGAATCCTGAATGTAATCAGGGAGAATATTTAATGGTAAATGGAATAATAAATGTATATAAAGAAAAAGGATATACAAGCTTTGATGTAGTTGCAAAAATGCGCGGCATTTTTCATCAGAAAAAAATAGGACATACAGGAACCCTGGATCCGGATGCGGAAGGGGTTCTTCCTGTTTGTCTTGGAAAAGCAACTAAGGTTTGTGACCTTTTAACAGATAAAGATAAAGAATACAAGGCTGTTTTACTTTTGGGACAGGCTACAGACACTCAGGATGTGACAGGAGAAGTAGTAAACACGGCTTCAGTTGATGTTACAGAGGAAGAGGTTATTACTGCAATTCAATCTTTTGTTGGAAAACAAATGCAGTTGCCTCCTATGTATTCTGCTTTGAAAGTAAATGGACAAAAATTATGTGATTTGGCAAGACAAGGGATTACGGTAGAGAGAAAGCCAAGAGAAATAACGGTTTACAGTATTGAGATTCAGGAAATATCTCTTCCGGAAGTAACTATTCTTGTTCATTGTTCAAAGGGAACCTATATCAGAACCTTATGTCATGATATTGGTGAGAAGCTTGGATGTTATGGCTGCATGAAGTCATTACTCAGGACAAGAGTATCCTGTTTTGAATTAGAAAATGCTTACAAATTATCTGAACTTGAGAATTTAGTCGGAAAAACACAGGATTTTGTTATATCTGTTGATTCGATTTTTGATGAGCTTCCAAGCGTAAGAACGAATGAAGAGGCACAGAAACTCGTAATTAATGGTAATAGGATACCAGTAGAATTTGTTGAAATTCAAGATGGCAGATTGGAAGAATTACTTTCTGAACATGTAAAACAGCAAACAAATCTGTCTAATGATAATAAAAAAGACGTACAGAAAAATATTCCATCATTCAGAGTATATGATTATACGAACGTATTTGTTGGAATATATAATTACATTGAAGATACAAAAGATTTTAAACCAGTTAAAATTTTTTACGAATAGATTTTGGACTAGAACTTATGGAATTTATTAATAAAACACTTGATTTTCATGTGGGTGAGCCATCTGTAATAACAATGGGGAAATTTGATGGTTTGCATAGAGGTCATGAAACTCTTATAGAAATTTTAAAAGAAAAAAATGCATCTGAAGGACTTAAAAGTATTGTTTTTACCTTTGATATTCCTCCAAAAAGTGAAGTCACTGGAGTAGAAGCAAAAGTATTAACTACTAATGAGGAAAAGCGGTACATATTTGAAGAGGCTGGAGTTGATTATCTCATTGAATGTCCATTTACAAAGAAAGTTATGTGCATGGAACCTAGAGCCTTTGTGGAATGGATAGTAAAATCCTTAAATGTAAAATGCATTGTAGTGGGAAATGATTTCCATTTTGGGCATAAAAGGGCAGGAGACTACCAATTGTTGCAGGAAATGTCCAAGGAGCTTTCCTATGAAGTGATTGTGCTAAATAAACTAAAGGAAGATAACAGAGATATTAGTAGCACCTTTATCAGAGAAGAAATCGCAAAAGGGAATATCAAGAAGGCAAATCATTTGCTGGGATATTCATATTTTGTGAAGGGAAAAGTTGTACATGGAAAGAAAATAGGAAGAACTATTGGAATTCCTACGGTTAATCTTATTTTATCTGAGGACAAGCTGTTACCTCCTTTTGGAGTGTATGCAACCAGAATTCAGGTGAAGGATAAAGAATATTTTGGTGTGACCAATGTAGGACGAAAACCAACTATCGCAGGAAATAATCCAATAGGTGTCGAGACTTACATAATCGATTTCTCGCAGGATGTGTATGATGAGATAATTACCGTTAGATTTACCGAATTTTTGCGTCCAGAAAAAAAATTCGATTCAATAGAAGATTTGAAATATCAAATGAGTGCTGATATAATAAAAACCATAAATTATTACAAAAATGTTACATAATTGTGTTGACATTGTAATAAAACGTTGTTATACTTTTCAAGAAAATTGTTTAGTATATGTATGGAGGATTTATGATCTTTTCAAAGAAAAACAAAATACAGGTATCAGCGGTATTGGTATTTGCATTATTAATAAGTGTTGTATCAGGAATTTCAAATGATTCAAATAAAGAAGAAAAAACTAATCTTGTAGCTGGTTTGACAGCTGATTTAAATAATTCAACCTTAAATACAGCTACTATTTCAGCAGGTGTTGCATCTGAGCTTCTCATGGTATCGGTAAAATCTACATCTACAAATGTAGTAGGAGAGAACGCAGAAGGAACAACTTTAAATGTAGCTGAGCAGTGTGGTTATGAAAATCTTGCAATGTCAGTTGTAGAGGAAGGAAACCTGAATGTACGTGAAACAGCTTCAACAGAGGGAAGCATTGTGGGTAAAATGACAAATCATAATGCTTGTGAAATTCTAGGAGTTGAGGGTGAGTGGACTAATATCAAGTCAGGAAAGGTTACAGGATATGTTAAATCGGAATATATCGTAACGGATGATGAAGCGTTAGCAATAGCCGAGGAAGAAATCAAAACTGTTGCCACCGTATCAGCAGGAACAACAACTCTTAATGTCCGTTCTGAGGCTACAACAGAATCGAGCATTTTATCTTTGGTTGGTGATGGTGAAGATTTAGTTGTAACACAGGAAGATGATGGTA
>CAMFPD010000103.1 GCA_945971355.1 uncultured Lachnobacterium sp. | reverse complement strand
AGGAGTTGGCAGTATACTCGAATATATACAAGGATATGAAGGATCGGTATATTGTGGAGATACTGGAATACCCGAAGGCTGATGAGTATATTTGGAAGATGAAGAGGGAGATTCTTCGAAATAAAAATATCCCACTGTCGTTAGATGATTTTGGGGCTGGCTATAATGGAATGGAAGCCGTAGAAATGTTTGAACCACAGATAGTTAAGATAGACAGAGCCTTGATTTCCGGGATAGATTCAAACCCAGGGAAGCAGAAGAAGGTTCTTGGATATATAAAAAAATTGAAAGAAAAAGGCATACTGGTTTTGGCGGAAGGTGTTGAGACCAGAGAAGAGACAGATTTCCTCGTGTACAATGGAATTGATTTGTTGCAGGGATTTTATCTGGGTATGCCAGAGTGATTAAATGGACGAGAATTATAGAGAACAGGAGTTTGTTATTGAAGATGCCTCGAAGGAGGATGCCGAGGAGCTTTTAGCTATATATGCGCCTTATGTGGAGGAGACAGCAATATCCTTTGAGTATGAAGCTCCTTCTCCGGAGGAGTTTGCAGGGAGAATAGTAGAGTTTACAAAGGATTATCCTTACATAAAAGCCGTGTGTGACGGCAAAATTATAGGATATGCCTATGCCCACAAATTTCATCCACGTAAAGCCTTTGAGCGGTGCGTGGAAACTACTGTCTATGTGGACAGAGAGTTCAAAAGAGGTGGAATTGGAAGAGCTTTGTATGAAGAATTGGAAAAACGCCTTAAGAAGATTGGTGTTACCAATATGAATGCAGCAATTGCGATGCCTACTGATGAGATGATGACAAAAGGTGGAGATGACCATCTTACAGAAGATAGTTACAAATTTCACAAACGAATGGGGTTTGATTTGGTGGGACGTTTTCATAAGTGCGGATACAAATTTGACCGTTGGTATGATCTGATTTGGATGGAGAAAATCATTGGGGAACACAAAGACAGAGAGTAGAGGACAAATCAAATGACATTACGAGAATTAGAAATAGGCAAAAGTGCCGTAATAAAATCAGTTGGTGGAGAGGGCGCACTCCGACAGCATTTTTTGGATATGGGACTCATTCCTGGGGCAGAAGTTACTGTAATAAAGTTTGCTCCGATGGGGGACCCAATGGAGATTCAGATACATGGATACGAGTTAACCCTCAGACTTGCAGAAGCGGCAGAGGTTGTCATAGAGCCAATTCCAGAACGAAGCAGAAAGCATGAAGGGGCTAAAAATACTAACAAAACAGTGCATCCTGGACTTGGTGAGGAAGGAAAGTATCATGTGAAAAAGTCTGGAAAGACCTTATCTGATAAAGAGCAGGTAGTGTTTGCATTGGTTGGAAACCAAAACTGTGGTAAGACTACACTTTTTAACCAGCTCACAGGTTCAAATCAGCATGTTGGTAATTTTCCGGGTGTTACAATAGATAGAAAAGAGGGACATATAAAAGGACATCCAAACACAACGGTTGTGGATTTGCCGGGAATATATTCTATGTCCCCATATAGCAGTGAGGAGATTGTATCCAGAAATTATGTTTTGGAGGAGAAACCTCACGCAATTATAAATATAATCGATGCAACCAATATTGAGAGAAACTTGTATCTCACCATGCAGCTTTTGGAAATGAATATACCAATGGTTGTGGCGTTAAATATGATGGATGAGATTACAGGAAATTCTGGTTCTGTGGATATAAATGGCATGGAAGCAATGCTGGGAGTGCCAGTTGTTGCCATATCAGCAGCAAAAAACGAGGGTGTCGACGAGCTTATAAGACATGCAATTCATATTGCAAAGTATCAGGAATGTCCGGGAAGACAGGATTTTTGTGATGAGAATGATTTTGGAGGAGCAGTGCATAGATGCGTACATGCAGTCTGCCATCTGATACAGGATCATGCAAAAGCCTGTGATATTCCAGTGAGATTTGCAGCCTCAAAGCTTATTGAGGGTGATGAGCTTATATGTAAAAGTCTTAATCTGGATGAAAACGAGGAAGAGATGCTGGAGCATATCGTAATCCAGATGGAAAAAGAACGAGGTCTTGACAAAAATGAGGCTATGGCAGATATGCGATTCACTTTTATAGAGAAGGTGTGCGAGCAAACCGTTGTTAAGCCAAAGGAGAGCAGAGAGCGAATTAGGAGTCAGAAAATCGACCGTGTGCTTACTGGAAAGTATACTGCTATTCCTTGTTTTATACTTATTATGGTGACTGTATTCTATCTGACCTTTAATGTGATAGGTGCTTTTTTGCAGGGCCTTATGGAGATGGGGATTGACTGGCTAGTGCAGGTGGTGGATGAAGGACTAGTGGCAGCTCATATAAATCCAGTGCTTCATAGCCTGATTATAGATGGAATTTTTGCCGGTGTAGGAAGTGTGGTAAGCTTTTTACCAATTATTGTTACACTGTTTTTATTCCTTTCATTGATGGAGGATAGCGGATATATTGCAAGAGTTGCATTTTGCATGGATAAGCTCCTCAGAAAAATTGGACTTTCAGGAAGAAGCATTGTTCCTATGCTTATAGGCTTTGGATGTACGGTTCCAGCGGTTATGTCTACAAGGACTCTTCCAAGTGAACGTGACAGAAAAATGACTATTCTTCTGACTCCATTTATGAGTTGCTCTGCAAAGCTGCCTATATATGCTTTCTTTGTAAGTGCGTTCTTTCCGGGAAAGGGTGGACTTATAATGGCTGGCTTATATTTGCTTGGAATAGTAGTAGGAATAATTATAGCTCTTATTTATAGAAAAACATTATTTAAGGGAAGCGCAGTTCCTTTTGTGATGGAGCTTCCAAATTATAGGATGCCGGGGATTAAGAATGTGGCACAGCTACTCTGGGAGAAAGCAAAAGACTTTATCCAGAAGGCATTTACTGTAATTCTTCTTGCAACAATTGTAATTTGGTTTTTGCAGAGTTTCGACCATCATTTTAATCTGGTGGGTGATTCTTCAGAGAGTATTCTTGCAATGATAGCAGGAATAATGGTTCCTGTATTTGAACCTCTTGGCCTGGGAGATTGGAGAATATGTACTTCTCTTATCAGCGGTTTTATGGCAAAAGAGAGTGTGGTATCTACATTGGAAATCCTATATGAGGGGGCTATCGGCAGTGTTATGTCACCAGTTGCAGCAGCATCGCTTTTGGTATTCAGCTTATTGTACACTCCTTGTGTAGCTGCTATTGCGTCAATACGACGTGAATTAGGACGAAAATGGGCAGTTGGTGTAGTATTTTGGCAGTGTGCCGTTGCATGGATTGTTGCATTAATAGTGAGATTGATAGGGCTGGTGATAATGTAGTTCATATTGCCTAAATAAAAGATATAGAAAAGGCTATAAGTTTTGTTTATGAGACAAGACTTATAGCTTTTTTTGTAAAAAAAATAACAACATTTGAACTTTAAGAAATTTCACATTTTTTTAAAAAAAGTTATTGACAACAAACTAGAGTTAGAGTAAACTAACAACGAATCAGAAGTTAGATATGTCTAATTATAGATAGTTGTACATAACCGATTTGCGTTATGAGCCTATGTATTAATTAGGAAAAGGAGACAGATATGAGTTTATATGAAGCAGAATTAGAAAAAGAGTATTTAGTGAAAGCTATTAATACGGATGACAATGAGCTTGAGGCATTTTTGTTTTCTCTGGGATGCTATAGCGGTGAGCCGGTGACTGTTGTGAGCAGAAAGAAAAACAACATGGTTTTATTTATCAAGGATGCCAGATATAACATAGATGCTGAGCTGGCTAAAACCATTGCTGTATAGCTGTAGTAATACTATTTTGAATTAAAGAATTTGAGTTGGAGGAATAGATATGAGAATTGCGTTGGCAGGAAATCCCAATTGTGGAAAAACGACCATGTACAATGCTTTGACAGGCAAGAATGAAAAAATCGGAAATTGGGCAGGTGTGACCGTTGATAAAAAGGAAGCTTATATAAAAAAATCATATGTTCAGGATAATGAGGATGTAGTGGTGGTGGATTTGCCGGGAGCTTATTCTATGTCGCCATACACATCGGAGGAAAGTATTACAAGTTCATATGTTAAAAATGAGCACCCAGATGTGATTATAAACATTGTGGATGCCACGAACCTAAGCAGAAGCTTATTTTTTACAACACAGCTTCTTGAACTTGGAATACCAGTTGTGGTAGCTCTTAATAAAAGTGATATAAACGATAAAAGAGATACAACAATAAACGAACAAATGCTTTCCGAAAAGCTGGGATGTCCAGTGGTTAAAACAGTATCCATTTCTAATAAAGGACTTAGGGAACTTTTGAATATGGCAGCTAAGATTGCTGGAAAAAGCCAGAAAGCACCTTATGTTCAGGAAAAAATCGACCTGCATGACAAGACTGCAGTAGAAGCTGCCGACCGTAAAAGATTCGAGTTTGTCAATTCTATTGTCAAGGAAGTGGAGAGTCGTAAGATACTGACTCAGGAAAAGAATATCAGTGACAAGATAGATACAGTACTTACACATCCTGTATCGGGATTAGTTGTATTTGCAGGGATAATGTTTCTTGTTTTTTACATATCCCAATCAACGCTTGGAACATGGCTTGCAGACATCCTTGTAGGCTGGATTGAGAGTTTCCAGGGCTGGGTAGGAGAGCTGATGGCGGATGCAAATCCACTACTCTATGCGCTTCTTGTGGATGGAGTGATTGGCGGAGTAGGCGCAGTTGTAGGATTTTTACCTCTTGTAATGGTAATGTACTTCCTGATTGCACTGTTAGAGGACTGTGGATACATGTCCAGAGCCACGGTGGTTCTTGATCCAATTTTTAAGAGGGTAGGACTGTCTGGAAAAACAGTGATTCCAATGATTATCGGTACTGGATGTGGAATTCCTGCAATCATGTCATGCAGAACAATTCGCAATGAAAGGGAAAGAAGAACCTCTGCCATGCTTGCAACCTTTATGCCATGTGGTGCAAAGCTTCCTGTAATTGCATTGTTTGCAGGTGCGTTTTTTGCAGATGCACCATGGGTTGGACCGCTTATGTATTTTGTTGGAATAGTGCTAATTCTTTTAGGAGCGCTACTTGTAAAGGCAATCACAGGGATGAAGTACAGAAAATCATTCTTTATTATTGAATTGCCGGAGTACAAGGTCCCAAGCTTAAAATTTGCACTTGGCTCTATGTTAGAACGCGGAAAAGCATACATAGTGAAGGCGGGAACAATTATTCTCGTATGTAATACTGTAGTGCAGATTATGCAGTCCTTCGATACACATTTCAATCTGGTTGAGGAGGGAATGGAAAATACCTCAATACTGGCAGTTATATCAGCACCATTTGCATATTTATTGATACCGATTGTTGGCTTTGCAGCATGGCAGCTGGCAGCGGCAGCAATAACAGGCTTCATTGCAAAAGAAAATGTTGTGGGTACAATTGCAACAGTTTATGCAATTACGAATTTTATCGATACTGAGGAATTGGAACTTATTGGAAGTGGAAACACTGTTGCAGCAGCTATGGGGCTTACAAAAGCGGCAGCACTTGCATACCTTATGTTCAATCTCTACACACCACCTTGCTTTGCGGCGCTTGGTGCGTTAAACTCAGAATTACAGAGTAAAAAGTGGCTATTGGGAGCAGTGTGCCTACAGCTTGCAACTGGATTTACAGTAGGATTTTTGGTGTACCAGATAGGAACATTAATTACAACAGGAAGCCTCGGGGCTGGATTTGTAGGCGGATTAGCTGCAATTATAGTCTTTGCAGCAATCGTTGTAGGAATCATTGTGAAAAATAATCGAGCAATTGATGCAGAATACCAGCTGGATTGAAAACTGCATTTTAGGAATTATGTGTAGATAATGTCATATATTATATATAGTGAATGCTTATATAAAACGTAAAGCCCATTACCAATTGGTGGTGGGCGGTTCATAGAAAGGCGTATAGTATGGCGGATGTAATTGTAATTATGATACTTGGTCTGTGTGTGGGCGGAGCAATTCGATACATATACAAAAGCAAGAAAAGCGGAGCAAAATGCATTGGATGTCCACATTCATGTTCCTGTTCAGGGAACTGTAGTGGCAGTGCAAATAATGAAAACACAAAAAAGGGTAGTGCTAATAGTAAGGAAAATTCATAGAAAAAAGCTAAATAATCTGGCACTTTAGTTGATTTTATCTAAAAACAAGTATGGAAAAGTAACCACAACATATGGTATAATGTGAATAGTAAGTCCATATGGGAGGTTGTGTTATGGATAGAAATGAGTTAGATAACAATAGAACAGAACGTCTTCAATACAATATTCTTATTGATACGTTTTGCCAGTTAAATAAAATAAGTGTCGATACCCTTTTGGATTCGGGAGATTGGTATTCCAGATTCGAGACATGGAAGTTGAATCAGAATGCCTGCTAATTGAGGAATTGATAAGTGAAGGAAAGAACCGCTTGTCGCTACACGAAGGTGTAGGACAGGTGGTTCTATTTATATTGGAACAGATAGAGATAACGGTATAACTTATCCATAAATGTCTGAAAGTAGCACGAATTCAGAAGAATAAAAAAACTTACATTTCTATAATAGGATTCAGTAAAGGAGAGATGTAAGTATGAATATGAAAGAAATCAAAGAAAATAAGTTAAAGATGATACTTGGGTTTTCGATTCCGAGTATTATAGCTATGCTGTTACAAACAGTGATAACCATAACTGACGGATATTTTACAGGAAATTATGTAGGCGAGAATGCACTGGCAGCCATTAATCTTGGACTTCCTATCCTGTATTTTTATCTGGGAGCAGGACTTTGTGTTGGAGTAGGTGGTTCTGTCATATGTGGCAGACTTTTTGGAGCAAAAGATAGGAAGAGAGCATCAGAGGTTTTTTCACAGACGATGGTGACCTCAGTAGTTGTTTGTGTTGTAATTTCAATTCTGGTGTTTGCTCTTTTTACACCGATACTTGGTATTTTAAGAGCTGATGATGGTTTGTCAGCCTATTTTACACAGTATTATCAGATTATGTTGTTTAATTATCCACTTATGGTGGTAGGAACGGTATTTGGAATGTTCATTCGTGTGGATGGAAAACCACAGGTGTGTATGATGGTAAGTATTGCAGGTTGTATTCTGAATGCTTTTCTGGACTTCGTTTTAGTTGGTATAATGGGACTTGGTGTGCAGGGAAGTGCAATTGGTTCTCTTATAGTACAGATTGTTACAGTTGTGGTGTCGTTTGGATATTTCTTAAGTTCAAAAGCAGGAATAAGCTTTTGCAGATTTAAGTTAGATAGTACGATAAATCGTGAAATTATTCTAAATGGTTCTTCTGAGTTTATTGGGGAGATGGCGAGTGCTATATCAATGTTTGCATATAATTACGTACTGATGAGGTATGTTGGAGCAGAAGGGGTGGCAGCGTTTACAATTCTTGGCTTTGTGGTGTATGGATACAGTATGATTTGTATTGGATTCG
>CAMFPD010000102.1 GCA_945971355.1 uncultured Lachnobacterium sp. | reverse complement strand
TTTTTCAAAAAACTGGCAAATCTAAGGCTTTATTCTATTGCAATAACGATTTCACCAGTCTCTCTGGTCTTTTTCAAATCAATGACTCTCTGATTAGATGACCCCTTGAATTTGAGGGTTATATCCTTAAGTTCTTCAACAAACGGACCATCCACAAGTATATCAATAAGAGACAGTAATTCATCAGTTGCCACCGTGTATTTTCTGCCACCTTCCACTAAATCCACATCATACACATATCCGGTGTACGCCCATATATCCTTATTTGGATACTGCTTTTTTACCTCACGGACAAATGGAAGAAGTGCCTCCTGATTCTCCTCCTCAAAAGGATCTCCTCCAAGGAGTGTTAAGCCCTGTACATATGCTGGTGCAAGGGATTCTAATATCTTCTGCTTTATTTCTTCTGTAAATGCCTCACCATAATCAAAGGCCCATGTTTCTGGCTGGAAGCATCCCTTGCAATGATTCCGACAGCCTGATACGAATAAAACTGTTCTGCAGCCTAGTCCATTGGCTATATCACAATATTTTATTTCTGCGTAGTTCATATATTAATTCCTTCCATACTGTTTGCCCCTTCGTCATAACAAAAAAGATACTGTATATTATCTCATATACAATATCTTTTTGTATTTTAGACTTTTTTATTCCATCTTCTTTATCTTCTTTTTACAGATGAAGAACTCTCTCCTTAATCTCCTGAGTTCTACCCTGATTCCAGAACTGTGTTCCAATATATCCACAGGTACGGCGGGCAACACTCATCTTGTCCTGATTACGGTTTCCACAATTTGGGCACTCCCATACAAGCTTTCCTGAACCCTCTTCATCCACAATCTTGATTTCTCCATCGTATCCACAGATCTGGCAGTAATCACTCTTTGTGTTGAGTTCTGCATACATGATATTCTCATAAATGTACTGCATTACAGAAAGAACTGCCGGAATATTGTCCTGCATATTAGGAACCTCAACATAACTGATAGCTCCTCCTGGCGATAGCTTCTGGAACTGGGACTCAAACTTAAGCTTATCAAATGCATTGATTTCCTCAGTTACATGTACATGATAGCTGTTTGTAATGTAGTTCTTATCTGTTACACCTTCTATGATACCGAAACGCTTCTGTAAGCATTTTGAAAACTTATATGTTGTTGACTCAAGTGGTGTTCCATACAATGAAAAATCAATATTTGTCTCAGCCTTCCACTTTGAACATGCATCATTGAGGTACTGCATAACCTTCAGTGCAAATGGTGTTCCAACCTCTGGTTCTGTATGTGAAACACCCTTCATGTAGCGAACACATTCACAGAGGCCTGCATATCCAAGAGAAATAGTTGAATATCCGTCAAATAAGAGTTTGTCTATTGTCTCACCCTTCTCGAGTCTTGCCAATGCTCCATTCTGCCAGAGAATAGGTGCAACATCTGAAGGAGTTCCAAGCAGTCTCTTATGTCTGCACATAAGAGCTCTATAGCAAAGTTCAAGACGTTCATCCATAATCTCCCAGAACTTCTTCTCATCCTGACCTGAAGAACAAGCTACATCCACAAGGTTAAGTGTCACAACACCCTGATTGAATCTTCCGTAGTATTTTTTCTTGCCTTCAACGTAATTGCGGGCTCTTGCAACATTTCCTACCGCCTGTGAGCATCTGTCCACTGTGAGGAATGATCTGCAACCCATACAAGTGTATACATCTCCGTCCTTGAGTTCCTTCATTACCTTTTCTGAAATGTAATCTGGAACAAGTCTCTTTGCTGAACACTGTGCGGCAAGCTTTGTAAGGTTCCAATACTTAGAATCCTCTGTGATGTTATCCTCCTCAAGCACATAGATAAGCTTAGGGAATGCTGGTGTTATATATACACCCTTCTCATTCTTAACACCCTGAATTCTCTGGTAAAGCATCTCCTCGATAATTGCTGCAAGGTCATCCTTGGTCTGTCCCTCTGGCACTTCGTTAAGATACATGAAAACAGTAATAAAAGGAGCCTGTCCATTTGTTGTCATAAGTGTGATGACCTGATACTGGATCATCTGAACACCGCGATTTATCTCCTCTTTTACTCTAAGCTCTGCTACCTGATTTATCTTCTCTTCATCATATTCAAGTCCAATTGCCTCAAACTCGCTCTCCACCTGCTTACGGAATTTCTCACGGCTCACCTGAACAAAAGGAGCTAAATGAGCAAGTGAAATGCTCTGTCCACCGTACTGTGAGCTTGCAATCTGAGCAATTGCCTGTGTCGCAATATTACATGCTGTAGAGAAACTCTTTGGTGGGTCAATCATTGTCTCGCTGATAACAGTTCCATTCTGAAGCATATCTTCAAGGTTCACAAGACAGCAGTTATGCATATGCTGTGCAAAATAATCTGCATCATGAAAATGAATGAGTCCTTTTTCATGTGCCTCCACAATATCCTCTGGAAGAAGGAATCTCTTTGTAATATCCTTGCTGACCTCTCCCGCCATATAGTCTCTTTGAACACTGTTCACTGTAGGATTTTTGTTGGAATTTTCCTGTTTTACTTCCTCATTATTACATTCGAGAAGACTGAGAATCTGTTCATCTGTAGAATTAGATTTACGCACAAGTGCCCTCTTATAACGGTATGTAATATAATTACGGGCAACTGTGAATGCATGCTTATTCATAAGCTGATTCTCAACCATATCCTGAATTTCCTCAACGCTTGGTGAACGCTTCATATTCTCGCATGCATTCTCCACGTTTACGGCAATTTCATGAATCTGCTCATCTGTAAGCTTTTCATAATCTATTACAGAATCGTTTGCCTTTCTAATAGCTCCAACAATCTTATCAATTGTAAAGGTTGCTTCACTACCACTTCTCTTAATAATTTTCATTAAAAAATATCCTCCCGATTTATTGCTTTATCGCATAGAATAGCTCGCGGCGAATTTTGTGTCGCGAGCTAAAGTTGTTTTCTAAAATAGATTATACAAGATATTGTGGTTTTGTCAATGACCTATCTCTAGATTTAGGGTATTTCTTTCACTGTCCCAGGGTACTAAAAAAGCACTGCAAACCCTTGATTTACAATGCTTTCATCTATCTTTTGGATATTTTTTACAAATATTTCTCTGCTATTTTGTGTCCTTTTCAGAACATATTTTCCTGTTCAATTCATCTAGATTTTGTAGTATGCGATCTGTCATCTTACAATATGTAGATATTTCTTCCTCTGTAAATCCTGCAACCATACCTTCTTCCAGCTCCATTACAAGCTTTCTGATTCTTTGCTCCCTGACTACTGCTTTCTCAGTCAGCATAATACGCTTAAGCCTTGCATCCTTTTCATTAGGTATACGCTCCACAAGTTCCGACTTCTCCAGGCCCTTAATCATATTTGTAGCTGTAGCTCCGCTTATGGAGAAAAACTTTTCTAGGTCCTTCTGGTACACCTCTTCATCAGGATGATCCATCAGGTAATGTATAATCATCACCTGACCCCTAGGGATTTTCTTCGTCTCCTCCTTATGATGACGGTCAAAAAACTTGTCTATTGAATTGTGCACCATCCTTATTTTGTGCCCGACCATTCTATCTGGGTTAAATTCCATTCTTTCCCCTTTCATTAACGCCTTTTACTTTCATGTGTAAAAAGCATGTGAAATAAAGTTTATAAAAAGTTGATTGACATTTAAATTATTTCCTGCTAATAATTATATTGTTAGCACACTAACTTTTAAAAATCAAGTTATTTTTGCTATCCAAACAAAATACTAATTATAGAAGGAAGGAATGTAAATGTTAAAAACACTAGGTGCGCAGGTTAAAGAATACCGTGCCTCATCCATTGCAACACCTATCTATATGTTACTTGAAGTCGCAATGGAAACTATTATTCCTCTGTTGATGGCATCAATTGTAAATGACGGCATCAACGCAGGTAACACAAAGCACATTTATGTGATGGGAGCTTGGATGATTGTAACGGCACTTCTATCCCTGCTTTTTGGTTCTATGGGTGCTAAATATGGTGCCAAAGCCTCAATGGGACTTGGCAAAAACCTTAGAAAAGCTATGTACAGAAATATTCAGACATACTCTTTTGCAAACATAGACAAATTTTCTACCGCTGGACTTATCACACGTATGACAACAGATGTAACAAACATCCAAAATGCATATCAGATGATTCTCAGAATGGCAATGAGAGCTCCTGCTTCAATTATATGTGCTATGGCTATGTCATTCTTTATAAGCCCAAAGCTTGCATCCATTTATCTGGTTGCTGTAATCCTTCTTGGCTCTCTTCTTTACTTTATATGTACAAAAGCAATGAAGTATTTCCAGTCAGCTTTTGAGCGATACGATGATTTAAATGAGAGCATTCAGGAAAATGTATCTGCTATCAGAGTTGTAAAAGCATATGTCCGTGAGGATTATGAGAAAAAACGCTTCAAAAAAGCATCAAAAAACATCTATGATGTGTTCGTAAAGGCTGAAAACCTTGTAGTTGTCAATGCTCCAGCAATGCAGCTTACAGTTTATACCTGTATTCTTCTTATCAGCTGGTTCGGTGCCCATATGGTTGTTGGAGGCTCTCTCGCAACCGGAGACCTTATGGCGCTTCTTACATACTGCATGAATATCCTTATGAACCTTATGATGCTTTCAATGGTTTTTGTTATGATTTCAATTTCAGTAGCATCAGCCCGTCGTATATGTGAGGTTTTAGACGAGGAAACCACTCTTCACAATCCAGAAAATCCAGTTTACGAGGTTGAAAATGGAAACATCAAATTTGACCATGTAACCTTCAGATATTCCAGTCATTCAGAAACTCCAGTTCTTGATGACATAAATCTGGAAATCAAATCGGGTGAGACAATCGGTATTATTGGTGGAACTGGCAGCTCAAAATCATCTCTTGTAAACCTTATCAGCCGTCTCTATGATGTGGACGCTGGTGCAGTTTATGTAGGTAACAAAGATGTAAGGGAATACGATATGGACAGCCTTCGAAATCAGGTATCTGTTGTTCTTCAGCAGAATGTCCTTTTCTCTGGAACAATTCTTGACAACCTCAGATGGGGTGATAAAAACGCTACAGAGGAAGAATGCATCAAGGCATGTCAGATGGCATGTGCTGATGAATTTATCAGTAGCTTCCCTGACAAATACAATACTCACATTGAGCAGGGAGGAACGAATGTATCCGGTGGACAGAAGCAGCGTCTCTGTATTGCAAGAGCGCTTCTCAAAAAACCTAAGATACTTATTCTGGATGACAGCACAAGTGCTGTAGATACAGCAACCGATGCCAAAATCAGGAAAGCTCTCAAGGAAGCTATTCCAGGTACAACAAAAATAATTATTGCCCAGAGAATTTCTTCTGTCATGGATGCAGACAGAATAATTGTTCTTGACAAGGGACGCCTTGACGGTTTCGGAACTCACGATGAATTGCTTGCAAGCAATGATATCTACCGTGATGTATATGATTCCCAGACTAACGGTGGTGGAGACTTTGACGAAGGAGGTGCTTCATAATGCCAAAACCAAAAGGACCTCATGGACCAAAACCCCAGATTAAAAATCCTGGCAAATTATTTGCCAGACTTATGAAATTTGTATTGAAGAATTACTGGCTTCATTGCCTTATAGTACTGATATGCATTTTTATAAGTGTCCTTGCAAATGTTCAGGGAACAATGTTTATGAAGACACTTATAGATGATTACATAACACCGCTTCTCAAAAATGGTGGTTCAGATTACGCTCCTCTCTTACATGCAATGGGACGCGTTGCCATATTCTACGGAATCGGAATTGTCAGTACATATGTTTTCAACAAGATAATGGTTTATGTTTCCCAGGGTAGTATCAAGCTTATGCGTGACGAATTATTTACTCATATGCAGGATCTTCCAGTCAGATATTTCGACTCTCACCCTCATGGAGATATAATGTCAATCTACACCAACGATATTGACACCTTAAGACAGCTTATCAGCCAGAGTATTCCCCAGATTATCAACTCTGGAATCACAGTAATAATGGTGCTTATATCAATGGTAAGACTCAATGTACCTCTCACCGTGCTCACCCTTTTCATGGTGTGTGTCACAGTCTTTTTGACCAAGACCTTTGCAGGTTTTTCAAGCAGATACTTCCTTGCACAGCAGAAGGATATAGGTCAGGTAAATGGCTACATTGAGGAGATGCTAAGCGGCCAGAAGGTAGTAAAGGTATTTACTCACGAACAGGAAAGCATTGAAAAATTTGATGAATTAAATGACAAGCTCTTTGAAAGTGCATACTATGCCAACTGGTATTCCAGTATGTTAGGACCTGTCAATGCTCAGATTGGTAATTTAAGCTATGTTCTCTGTGCCATGATTGGTGGAATTATGGCTCTTTCGGGCATGGCAGGACTCACCCTTGGAAAGCTGGCAAGCTTTTTAACCTTCAATAAGAGCTTTAATATGCCTATCTCTCAGGTAAGTCAGCAGTTTAATGCCATTATAATGGCACTTGCCGGCTGCGAGAGAATCTTCTCTCTCCTGGATGAGGAACCTGAAACAGATGAGGGATATGTAACACTTGTAAATGCCAAGGAAGAAAATGGCATCCTTACGGAAACACCAGAACACACAGGTATTTGGGCATGGAAGCATACCCACAGTGCTGACGGTTCTGTAGAATATGTTCGTTTGACAGGTGATGTTGTTTTCGACAATGTAGACTTCGGTTACGTTCCAGAAAAAACAGTCCTGCACGGTGTTGATTTATATGCAACCCCTGGTCAGAAAATTGCTTTTGTAGGTACTACAGGTGCAGGAAAAACTACAATAACTAACCTTATAAACCGTTTCTACGATATACAGGATGGAAAAATCCGTTATGATGGAATCAATATCAACAAGATTAAAAAGGAAGATTTGAGACATTCACTGGGTATTGTTCTCCAGGATACACACCTTTTCACAGCTTCTGTAATGGATAACATCCGATATGGAAAGCTGGATGCAACAGACGAGGAAGTATACGCAGCAGCAAAGCTTGCCAATGCAGATACCTTCATAAGGCAGCTTCCTGATGGATACAACACTGTTCTTACTGGAGACGGCGCCAACCTCAGTCAAGGACAGAGACAGCTTCTTGCAATAGCCAGAGCTGCCATAGCTGATCCACCTGTCCTGATTCTTGACGAAGCTACAAGTTCAATTGATACACGTACTGAGAAAATTGTTCAGGATGGTATGGATAAGCTTATGCATGGTCGCACAACCTTTGTAATCGCCCACAGACTTTCGACTGTCAGAAACAGTGACTGTATCATTGTTTTGGAGCAGGGAAGAGTCATCGAGCGCGGAAATCACGACCACCTTATTGCTGAAAAAGGTAAATACTATCAGTTGTACACTGGTAATGCAAGTACAAAATAGTTACCAACAATTGGCTGCCCTTTAGGGGGCTGCCCTCTTTTTTAGGGTTGCCCTCTTTGGTGTTACATAAACAAAAATAAAGAC
>CAMFPD010000101.1 GCA_945971355.1 uncultured Lachnobacterium sp. | reverse complement strand
GCTGATGGTGTACTGTCATTATCATCATCGTCCTTGTCATTCTTTTCTTTCAGAGATCTCTTCCCATGAGCTTCCCTACCTACCTTGATTTGATACTTCTATTATACCAGAAAAGTGCCGAAAAATCCGCATAAACACTGGACATTCTGGTACTTAGCAAAGAAAAATCCCGCACAGGAGTGCGGGACTTTGTCTACAGTCTGAGACAAGCTTAGGGCTTGTCTTTTTTGTGTGTAATACCAAAGAAGAGCAGCTCTCAAGAACCACCCTCAAGCTTGGAATTAATTTAATAGAAATATGTCAAATTCAATGGCAAGAAGAAAATGACAGACAATTATAATAAAAAAGAAAAATATTTTGAAAAATATGTTGACAGGTTATAAGTAGTGTGATATATTAAATACAACAAAACAAAGAAACAAGCATAAAACAAAAAAGGAGGTACAGTCCAAAGGAGATAGCAGTTTTGGTAAGGAGCAACCCTAGCAAACCGGTACTATAGACGAGAAACCAGTGGTTAATTAAACTAAAGTGAATTGGATGGAGTTTCGGAAAGAAAAGTTGATCGTATACGGAGCCAGTCCTAAGAACCATTTGAGGTAAACGAAAGAAAGTAGAATCGGAAGATAAAAACTAATATACAAGAGAAGAGAGAGGTAAAAACCATTGGATATTGAAGTTTAGAAGGCGCCTGCAGAACAAAAAGTTCGGTAGGTGCCTTTTTAATATGCCGACGGGTTAAATGACATTAAGCGTGCTTGTTACTTAATTTTATTCTGGTTATAAAATCATGTGGTTTGAATAGAAAAATGCATAAAAAACAACAATTAAACTAGTACTTTTTTATCACAAATGATATAATTAATCATGTAACTATTGTTAATTACATTAAGGCAACTATTGTGAAAAGCGTGAGGAAACTTTATGAAATTATATTTTGCATCAATGTATTCTGTTGTTATTACGATAACAATTGTCCTTATGATACATATAGGGCAGGGGGAGAGTCTGAAAACAAAACAACTTAGAAATCAGTTGAAAACGATACTGGTAATGGATGTTTTGTATTTCTTATCATTTTTCATAAATGACTTCAGATTTTTGGAAGTTGAATACCAGCTTGTACTTATTTTAGAAGTGATTGTGATAAGCCTTATTCTGGATTTTTCATATAATTACAGTGAGATAGATTTTAAATATGAAAAGCCGGTTAAAGCAGTATCCAGATTCATTACTACAATTGATGTGTTGTTAATATTTATGAATATTTGCACTGGATATTTCTATTCGTTTAAGGCTGTTAAGACAAAGGAGTACGGAATATATTTACAACCCGAAATAAACGGTTTTTACATGATTCATATTGTGTATTGTATTTTTATGGAAATTTTGCTTTCATTTATGATGTTTAGAATGACCAAAAGGGCTCATTATTTTTATAAGCGCAGGTATAAGCAGCTGGGCATCTCTTTTTCATTGGGACTTGTGATTTGTTCCGTGGCAAGAATAGCAACAGGATTTTTAAATTTTCCTATTGTTTTGTTAATGACAGTGTGTGAAGTTATAATCTTTTATTCTTATTTATATCAGCCTAGGGTCAGGATGGCTGGAATGAAGGATTTTGTTATTGAGAATGTGTCTGTTCCATTACTTATGTTTGACTATGATGATGAATTACAGGTGATAAATGAACCGGCAAAATCAATTTTGAAGGTAGATAAGGGAATTGGGCTGTATGAATTTGCACAGGGAAGTGACCTTAGATATATTTTGACCAAGGAAAGAAGAAAAGCTGGTAAAACACAGGAATTTACATTGACAACAAAATACGGTGATGATACATATCTCATACATGGTCATGAGCTTAGAGATAAGCATGGACATTATGCAGGAACATTGTTAATTTATCATGACATATCCAGACAGGAGGCTCTTAAGGATGAAGCGACATTCCATGCCACCAGAGATTCCATGACGGGATTGTGGAACAGAGAATATTTTCTTGAGGTGATGGAAAATACCCTAAAGGAAAATCCAAATGAAGATTTTATTATTCTTCTTGCAGATATATGTCAGTTCAAGATGTTTAATGATATTCTGGGTAAAAAGATTGGGGATGATTTGATTTTATCAATTACAGAAGGCTTCAATAGCAGAAAACTTTCAAAATGGATTTTTGCTAGAATTGAAGCTGATAGATTTGCACTTATGATGCCTTATAAGGATTATAATGAAAAGAGGTTTATTGATGTGTGCAATTCTGTTATTTCTTCAAGAGGTTATGGACTGACAGTACATTATTATCTGGGCGCATATGTGATAAAAAACAGGCTGCGTTCTGCTGATGACATACTGAATAGAACGGATATGGTTCTGGATGATGTGAGACATAAGCGAATGGGAATAATCGGTTATTATGATGAAAGCTTACATGATAGACTGGTTTTGGAGGCAACCTCGGAGGATGAGTTAAAAAAGGCATTCAAAGAGAGACAGTTTGAGATATATTTACAACCACAGATGGATATCGTGGAGAATAAGATAGTTGGAGCGGAGGCTCTGGTGAGATGGAACCATCCGCAAAAGGGATTGGTTTATCCAGGCGAATTTATCAGTGTGTTTGAGGATAACTGCATGATAAGTGAACTTGATTACTATGTGTGGGAAGAAGCCTGCATGTTGCTTGCAAAGTGGAAAAAGCTGGGCAAGGAGAATTATTCTGTTTCAGTAAATATTTCTGCGAAGGATTTCTATTTATCGGATATTTATAGGGATATTACAGGACTTGTGGAAAAATATGAAATTGATCCAAGAAAATTAAAACTGGAAATTACTGAGAGCGCATTTGCAATTAATGTGGATGAACAAATGGCTTTGGTGAAACGATTACAACAGTATGGATTTATTGTTGAAATTGATGATTTCGGCTGTGGATATTCATCTCTTAACAGTTTAAAGGATATATCAGCAGATGTACTGAAGCTTGATATGAAGTTCTTTGAAAAAACAGAAGATGAAACTAGAGCGGAAAAGGTTGTTGAAAGTATTGTCAATTTAGCATACAATTTGAAGATGCCGGTAATTGCAGAAGGTGTTGAGAATGAGGAAAAACTTGAGCTGTTAAGAAAAGTTGGATGTAGAATCGTTCAGGGATTCTATTATTCAAGACCACTTACGGTGGAACAATTTGAGAAATATGCAAGTGATTATACCTTCGAAGATATACATATCATTATAGATGAGTTGGCAAAAAACTAGTTTAGGAGAGTAACGTGAGTACATTTAATGTTGAATTAAAGAGAGTTGTAGATGATACCTATGATATTTCCATTGGGTATGAACTTCAAAGTGAGTTGATTGATGATTTGGGAAAAGGTCTTGTGGGAAAGCTCAAGAAGTTTGCTGTTATCACAGATACAAATGTCAGGGATTTGTATGCGAAGCCTATTTGTGAGAAGCTCATTAAGGCTGGTTTCTCGGTGGATATGTTTGTAATCCCGGCAGGTGAGAAAAGCAAGACCAGAGAGACAAAAGCAAAGGTAGAGGATGCTATGCTCGAAAAGGGCTATCGAAGAGACTGTTGTATTATTGCAGTAGGCGGTGGTGTTGTTACAGATTTAGCTGGTTTTATAGCTGGAACATATGCAAGGGGTGTGCCGTTTATAAACTATGCCACAACACTTTTGGCAGCAGCAGACGCTTCGGTTGGAGGAAAAACAGCAGTGGATACTCCTTTGGCGACAAATCTTATAGGGCTTTTTAATCAGCCGAAGAAGGTGTATATTGATATCGCGGCATGGGCTACACTTCCAAAGCGTCAGATGGCAAGTGGAATGGCAGAGACAATAAAGCATGCATGCCTTGCAAGCAAGGATATGTTTGAATTTATCGAAGAAAATCTGGAATCAATTCTGAATTTTGAGAAGTTTGCCTGCGAATATATTGCAGAAAACAATTGTCGTATTAAATACGAGGTTGTTATGAAAGATGAGAGAGAAAGTGGATTGAGGGAAATCCTTAATCTGGGTCATACTGTGGGACGTGCCATTGAGACAGTTAGTGATTATAAGCTTTTACATGGAGAAGCCCTTGGAATTGGAATGGCCGCTGAGGCACTTTTATCAGCAAGACTTGGATATATGTCGGAAGAACAGGCAAATAGAGTTATAGAACTTTATAACAGAGCTGGATTACCAACACAGATACCCGACTATATTGACAGGGAGACTCTTGTTAAAAAGTTATACACTGACAAAAAGGTAAGGGATGGAAAGCTTAGATTTGTACTCCAAAAGGGCATTGGAGATGTGGTTGAATTTGCCCCAGGAGTATATGCTAAGCCTATCGAGGAAGAACTTGCCCGTGAAATAATTATGGAATTATAATTAATCCCTTAGTGTATTCGTTTGAATTGTTAATTACAGAAGTATCGGATTTTGTGGCAATGCTTCTATACAAATCAGATGCAAAAATATCTTTTTTGAAAATCTCATATGAGTGTGGTGATAATTGTGAAGAGGCGTCGGCAACCTTTGTTATAAGGGGGGCAGATGCCTTTTCTTTTATTTCGTGTAGAAGAGCAGAGCTTCCCTTTTTAAAACCAAGAACTCTCAAATAAGGGGCATTGTTTTCTGGTAAGGTATCTGTCTTTTTTATATCAAGTAAAATATGAGTCAATACTCGATTGATTCGGGTAAGCGTATAATTTTTGCTCTTCAGGAGACTGGAAAATTGAGTGAAACTTTCAAACTGATATATATTATTACAGATTTTGGATGAGAGCTCTTCAGTGCAGTCTGAGAAAGCGTCAAAAGAATTTTGCATACCTAACATGAGCTTGTAATACAATAGCTGAGATATATCATCAGGTTTGACGCAGCTAATGAAATTACTGGTGCTTGTTTTTAATATTTCATACATCTCCTTTGGAACATATTTTTCGATATCAGAGAGAGAATAATCGTTAAAGACTGCTTCCCTGATAGCACTTGCAGAGGCAAAATCAGAAGATAGGTTTGTAGAGTGGTAGTCTTCGCCTATGCGCTTGATCTGGTGTCCGGATATACTGGTGCTTTTAAGCGCCTTTTCGTATTCTATACCAAGTATGTTGTTTGGAGTTTTTAAAATATCTTCCACGGCAGCTTTTTCTTCGTCTGGGAAAAAATTGCAAAGTGCCTTTGCTCTTGCTACAGGAAAGCTGTCACCAGATTTTGTATATGTGGCAAGCTTTTCATTGAATTTGGTGCTTGGATTCCGTAGAAAAGATGCTATTTTAGAGATAATGTCTGATTTCTTTTCAACACCGTAGCACAGGTATGAAACAACACCTGTACTATTTAGAATGGATACACCTGCATTTGCAAAGCTTTCGGCAGAAGCAGTTGCACCAATGACTGGAATTTCTAAGACCAAATCAGCTCCACATTTGAGAGCTATTTCAGTACGCAAATATTTATCTAGAAATGCAGGAGTTCCCCTTTGCACAAAATTACCACTCATAGCGACAATAATGTAATCTGAATGTGTCTCTTCTCTGATTTTATCTAGCTGATATTTATGACCATTGTGAAAAGGATTATATTCAGTTATAACTCCTGAAACCTTCATTTATAGGTACCTCCATAAGTTTGTTAATTCATAATAACATATTTTACCCTTGTATGCTTTAAAAAATGGGTTTATAATCACTACAGTATGTAAATAATTAAGAAGGAGATAAGAAAATGAATGTACTAGTAATTAATTGCGGAAGTTCATCGCTGAAATATCAGCTTATTGATTCCGAATCAGAAGAGGTTCTTGCAAAGGGTCTTTGTGAGAGAATAGGAATTGATGGAAGACTTACTTACCAGAAGGCAGGTCTTGATAAGGAGATTACTGACGCTGCAATGCCAACACATAAGGAAGCAATCCAGATGGTTCTTGATGCTCTTGTAAATGAGAAGACAGGTGCAATTAAAAGCCTTTCAGAGATAAATGCCGTTGGACATCGTGTGGTTCATGGTGGAGAGAAGTTTGCAAGCTCTGTTGTTATTACTGAGGATGTTATTAAGACTGTTGAGGAGTGTAATGACCTTGCACCGCTTCACAATCCGGCAAATATCATTGGAATTCGTGCATGCCAGGCTCTGATGCCAAATGTACCTATGGTAGGTGTATTTGATACAGCATTCCATCAGACAATGCCTGCAAAAGCATATCTCTATGGTCTTCCATATGAGTACTACGATAAGTACAAAGTTAGAAGATATGGTTTCCATGGTACAAGCCATGACTTCGTATCAAAGGCAACAGCAGAGTACCTTGGAATAGATTATAATAACTCAAAGATTATAGTTGCACATCTTGGAAACGGTGCATCAATCAGTGCTGTTTTAAATGGAAAATGTGTTGATACATCAATGGGCCTCACTCCTCTTGAGGGTCTTGTAATGGGAACACGTTGCGGTGATATTGACCCATCTATTATGGAGTTTATAGCAAAGAAGGAAAATCTTGATATTGATGGTGTTATGGAAGTTCTCAATAAGAAATCAGGAGTTTTTGGAATGTCAGGAGTATCAAGTGATTTCCGTGATCTTACAGCTGCAAGAGAAGATGGAAATGAGAAGGCGGCAATGGCTATTGACGTATTCTGCTACAGAGTAGCAAAATACATCGGTTCTTATGTTGCTGCAATGAATGGCGTAGATGCAATCGCATTCACAGCAGGAATTGGTGAGAATACACAGCATATTAGAGAGAATGTTCTAAGTTATCTTGGATATCTTGGAATCAATCTGGATAAAGAGGTTAATGACAGCGCAAGAGGCGTGGAAGCTACTATTTCCACACCAGACTCAAAGGTTAAGGTTGTTGTTATTCCTACAAATGAAGAATTAGCTATCTGTAGAGAAACTGTAAGATTAGTTTAAAAAAATGTTGACAAACAATATGCCTATATGTATAATTGTCAAGGTGTGAATAGGAGAAATGTGATGATTGATATTTCAACCATTGTAAAATCAATTAATAAAGAGGCTGATGAGGTTGTGGAGCTTTCGCTTTCAACATTTGAGTCGAAATTAGGAGATTATCCTGTTCTTGAGAAGTCACCGATTACTCTTCATATTGCTAATCAGGAGAACAAGCGGCTGCTTATCCAGGGGAGCGTTGATGTGAAGTTGGCAATACCGTGTGGCAGGTGCTTGGAAGAAGTTCCAACACCAATCCATTTTGAAATTGATAAGGAACTTACGATTACAGATGAGGGAATTGTCGATGAAGAGATGGAGGAAACTGACTACCTGATTGGGTTTGAACTTGATGTAGATAAACTTGTCTACGCCGAGATTTTGGTGAACTGGCCAATGAGAGTTCTGTGCAAGGACGATTGCAAAGGAATTTGTAAAGTCTGCGGGATGAACTTGAATAAGGGAGCCTGCAGTTGCGAGAGAACAGAACTTGATCCAAGAATGGCAGCAATCCAAGATATATTTAACAAGTTTAAGGAGGTGTAAACAAATGTCAATTTGTCCAAAGAAT
>CAMFPD010000100.1 GCA_945971355.1 uncultured Lachnobacterium sp. | reverse complement strand
AAAAATCTAACTATTGGAGGTCGGTTTTCTTATGGCAAAATATAACTTTGAGTTTAAGAAAAAAATTGTTCTTGAGCATCTAAGTTTAGGTGTTGGTTCAAAAACACTAGCAAAAAAATATAATGTTAAAAGTGCTAGACAGATTCGCCAATGGATTCATAATTATGATGAGTTTGGTGATGAAGGCTTAAAAAGAAGTAGGGAGAATAATAATTATTCTTTTGAATTCAAGCTTCATATGGTAGAATCTTATTTATCAAACGAGGTCTCATACGAGGAACTGGCATTAGCAAATGGAATCACCAATTATACTATGATTAGTAGATGGGTTGAAGCATTCAGAGTAGCTGGACCCGACGGGTTAAGACCTCAGAAGAAAGGTCGAAAGAAAACTTTGGATAAACCTGTTTGCAATAAAATCTCTCAGCATGTTGAAGAGAATACTCCCGATACAAGTGCTGAGCATGTTAAAAAATTAGAAGATGAACTTCTTAAGCTAAGAATAGAGAATGCATTTTTAAAAGAACTGAGGAGACTACGTTTAGAGGACGAAGCAAAAATGAGAGAACGGCTCGAATCATCAGTAGTCTCCGAAGACAATTCAAATTAAAAGACCTTCTCTCATACACAGGCATGCCTAAAGCAACATATATGTACTGGCAAAAAAGATTTGGTAGAGAAAATCCTGACAAGGAACTCGAAGAAAGGATTCTTGAAATCAGGAAATTACATAAGGACTATGGCTATCGTCGTATACTTGGAGAACTTCGAAATCAAAACATTGTTGTTAACAAGAAAAAGGTTCAAAGAATTATGCAGAAGCTTGGTCTACAGGTTACTTCATTTACACGAAAGAGCCGTAAATACAGTTCTTACAAGGGCAAAGTAGGAACTATAGCACCTAACAGAATTCGTAGACGATTTAACACACATATACCTCACCAGAAAATCACAACAGATACAACAGAATTTAAGTACTATGAGGTGGATTCCAAGGGGCGCATGACAATGCATAAATTGTATCTCGATCCATTTATGGATATGTGCAATGGCGAAATACTAAGTTTTGGAATTGATAAGCATCCTTCTGCTGAAAATGTACTGGTAGCTTTAGAAAAGGCAATAGAAATAACGTCTGATTGTCCATATCGAAGAACGTTTCATTCAGATCAAGGATGGGCTTATCAAATGAAAGCCTATTCACGACGATTAAAAGAGGAACGAATCTTTCAAAGTATGTCGAGAAAAGGGAATTGCCATGATAATTCGGTCATGGAAAATTTCTTTGGGTTACTCAAGCAAGAAATCTACTATGGTGTTGTATATTATAGTTTTGAAGAATTGAAATCTGAAATAGAACGATATATAAAATATTATAACGAGCAAAGAATTAAAGAGAAACTAGGATGGATGAGTCCTGTTCAATACAGGCTTAGCCTCTTGGCTGCATAAAAAATGCGTAACAGACAAAAATCTGTTACGCAATAAAAGTCTAACTTTTTGGGGTCACCTCATTGTCATGAGAGGTGTTCTTTTTTTGAAAAAAATTAGGTTACTTGATAGTAATTGATATTGCATATGTGATATATATTGTTTGAGGGTAGAGCAAATAGATATTATTGCCCTGCTCTTTTTATGCCAGGAGGTGAGCAAATGAACACAGTAGAACCGATATGAGATATTAGTAATATTTTTTTAATTCCTTTCTATATTTTCCGGGTGATAGTCCCACTTCTTGCTTGAAACTTCGAATGAAGTTGGAATAATCATTAAATCCCGAGAGGTAGCAGGCATCTGTAACGCTTGCACCCTGTTGAAGAAGTTTTTTTGCACAATTGATTTTCCTATCTAGCAGATAAGAACGCAGGGTAAGTCCGGTATGGTGTTTAAATTGTGAACTTAAATAACCTTCGCTGATAGAGAAACGTTTTGCCAGAACAGAGAGGCAAATTGGTTCGTCCAGGTGCGTCTCTATATATTGCATAGTGCCAGTGATATATGCAGGCATGGTATTTTTGTATAGAGAAGGAGTGGCTTTAAACTGCCTATTCACAAACAAAAGAAGAAGAGATGCATAGGCATTTTGGACGATGGATGGACCGAAACAATTAGGTGAATCAGAGGAAGATAGTCCTTCGTATAGAGTTATGAATTCATTTAATGCTTCTGGAGAGAGAACGCGAAGATTTTGAGCACCATGAGGTCTTCTATAAAAGCATTCGGAAAGTGAAATGCCATTGGTGGAGAGTTCATCAATATACTGGCGCTTTATACTAATTACAATTCGTTCATAGGCGGAGTTATCCAGAGTCTGGATACGATGCATCTCATTTTCATTGATAACAACAAGACTTCCTGGGGCAGGAATAAAACTGGTTTGTTCAATATAGAGCCTGATGTTGCCGGATAAAAACAGATAAATCTCACAACCATTGTGTCTATGATATGCATAGCTTGCATTATAGGTAGTTTTCTTGTGAAAAAATGATATTTCGTTTTTATAAGGTTCAAGGTTTGGAATTATTGTGCTAGTACTCATAAATACTCCAATTTCACGCAATATATATTGCGGTTTATGCAATAAAAATTGTTTGAATTTATGTTAGCATAATATTGTGGGTTGTTCAAAGGTTATTTGAAAATCATATATCCACCCATAGAGACATATTTCAAAATATTAATGTGGAGAAAGAGTAAGTGGAGGTCAAAATGAGTATGTTTTTTGTAGTGAAAGGGAATAAGGCAGCAGATTTTTTAGTAGAAAAAGAGAGCTTTGATGGTGTGAAAATGATAGCAGAAACCGTTGCGGAGGACATCAGAGAAGTAAGTAATGTGATTCCAGAGATACGAGACGAGCTTGAAGTGTGTAAGTCAGAGCGTGTTATATTAATGGCTACAATTGGGAAGAGTAAACTTCTTGAGCGTCTTGAAAAGGATGAAAAACTGTCTCTTCAGCAGATACGTGGAAAAAGAGAGGTGTACCTCTTAAAGCACATATCGATACCTTTTGAAGAATGTACAACAATAAAAGAACTGTTTGTTATTGCGGGAAGTGATAAGAGAGGTACCATTTATGGTATGTTCAGATTATCTGAGCTGTGCGGAGTTTCTCCGTTAATTTACTTTGGAGACGCACTACCTGAGAAAAATGCGGAGCCTGTGATAGAGCTTTCAGATTTATTTGTATCAAAGGAACCTTCGGTAAAATACAGAGGCTTTTTTATAAATGATGAGTGGCCAGCTTTCGGAAACTGGTGTATGGAAAAGTTTGGAGGGATTAATGCAAAGGCATATAGAAGGATATTTGAACTGTTACTTAGGTTAAAAGGAAATTATATGTGGCCCGCAATGTGGCGCTCAACTTTTTCAGAGGATGGTCCAGGGCTTTTGAATGCTGAATTGGCGGATACCCTGGGGGTTGTCATTGGGTTATCACATCATGAACCCATGTGCAGAGCGGGTGAAGAATGGCAGAAAAAATATAAAGAGTATGGAACTGATTCCACATGGAGTTTTATTTCAAATGAGGATGCAATTACTAAATTCTGGGAAGATGGTATTTTGCGGAATAAAGAATTTGAAAATGTAGTTACTATTGGCATGCGTGGAGAAAATGATTCGAAGCTCATGCCGGAGGATGCTACTTTGAAGGATAATATAGAGGTAATAAAAAAGGTAATCAGTACCCAGCATGATCTGATAAAAAAGCATATAAATCCGAACTTAAAAAATGTTCCACGTATGTTGGCGATCTATAAAGAAGTGGAGGATTACTATTTTGGTGATGAGACAAGCGAGGGCTTAAAGGATTGGGATGAATTGGAGGACGTTATTTTTCTGTTGAGTGATGATAACTATGGTCATCTTCGTGCGTTGCCTACGGAGGAAAATAGAAATCATCCGGGTGGTTTTGGAATGTATTATCATTTTGATTATCATGGTTCACCGATTAGTTATGAATGGACGAACTGTAACCGATTGACAAAAACATGGGAGCAGATGACACAGGCTTATGAAGCCGGTGTGAGGGAAATGTGGATTGTTAATGTAGGCGATTTGAAGGCCATGGAATATCCTCTATGTTTTTTTATGGAGTTGGCTTATGATTATGAAGGTTGGGGGAGCTCTGCATTAAATAAAACGGAGTTATTTGCGAAAAAATGGATTGATGTACAGTTTAGAAACCGTATCACAACTGAGCAGAAGAAAAAGATGTGGATAGTACTTGAGGGATATACCAAATGGAATGCCATAAGAACTCCAGAAGCGATGCGGGAGGGGCTATACCATCCTGTCCACTTCAGAGAAAGTGAACGAGTATGGAAGGAAGTTAATTATATCATGGAAACGGCAAAGTCATTAAATCATGAGCTGTCAGGTTCTGCACTGATAACTTATCAAAATATGATTTATTATCCGGCCGTTGCTTCCCTGAATCTTGTACTGATGTATTTAGAAGCTGGGGTAAATAAAGAATTAGCAAAGAGGGGATGTCTCTATGCAAATATCTATGCAGAACGAGTGAGAAAACGAATTGAGGATGATTTTAGGATAGTGGAAGAATTTCACAAATGTAACAATGGAAAGTGGAATTACTGCATGAGCTCTGCCCATACCGGATTTAGAAACTGGGATGATAATGATTGGGCGTATCCTACAACAGAGACCGTTTTTCCAATACAAGGTGGAAAAGCGGTAGTAGGGTTTAGAGGAAGCGAAATGTATCACCTGGGAGTTCATTGGCAGGATAATAGTTTGCTTGTGAATGATGAGTTTACAAGACCTGACAGGAAAGAGGTGCTGCTTGACATTGACAGTCGCGGAAGTGTTGCTTTTCAGTTTAAGATAGAATATGACTGCCCATGGTTGCTCTGTTCGGAAAAGAGTGGCAGAGTTGAAATGAAGGAAGCAGGTCATAAAGAAGTACATTTTTCGATTAACCGTGGGGGTTTGAAAGGAAAGGACGAAGCTAGTTGTACAGTACGGATTGTTTTTGATAATGGTCAGACAACTTATTCAAAATTGCTTTTTAAAGCAGAAAACAGCATGATTGAAAATGCAGATGATATACCATATCTGTTTTGGGAACGTCAGGGATACTGCGCCATAAGAGCAGAGCATTTCAGTGGAAAAAGGGAAATTGAAGGAAAGGGCTTTGCGGTAATTGATTATCTAGGAAGAGAAGGAGCTGCAGTGAAAGCGTTTCCACCTATGGAGGTCTATGAAAAAGCAGAGAATGCACCATTTGTAAAATATTCCATGATAGCTGAAAATTCAGGAGACTATCAGTTAGCATTATATCTTTTGACAAGAAACCCGTCTGTAAAGGGTGGCAGAATGAGATTTGCTATCTCTGTCAATGATAGGATGCCGCAAGATATGTATGCTGTGTCTGAGGAGTACTATACGGAATGGTTTGATAAGGAATGGTCGGACGGAGTGCTGAATCATGCACGTATTGCGACAACGTCAGTTTCATTGAAAAAAGGAAGAAATGATATATACTTCTATGCTGGGGAATCTGGAGTTATTCTGGAAAAGATGGTATTATATCAGGCAGACAATAACTTGCCTGACAGCTATTTGGGACCGGAAGAAAGCTATTATGTTAGAGGCAGGGATAATTGTTTGTATGAAAACGATATTACTAGCCACTAGTGGATTGTAAAAGGATGAAAATGTAGAGTTTTTTATTTCAAATCCAAAATCAGATAGGGTATAATATAGCTATTGACACGAAAAAGTGTGTGTAGATTTTTGAGGAGTAAATTATATGGAAATAGAGCGTATAGATAATTATGAGGATGACCGTTTTTCAAAAACAGCATTATTACAGCATGGTGCATATTTGATAGATGATGAGCCATACGAAATTGTGATTGTGTCAGACAATAAAGCAATTGTTTATGGAAATAAACCAGAAAAATATGAGGCTCTTATAGAACAGTTCAGGTATCATGCACCACATATAACCAATGTTGTTGATGAAAAGGGTGAGACAATTACAAATATAACTGAGGTGGAAGTGGTTGACATAGCATTAGACTTGATACAGCCCTCTCAGTTTTTTGTGGATGAACAAAAGCTTGAGGCAGTCAGTAGTTTTATCAATAAACCAGAAGATATAATTGTTCAGGTAGTTCCTTGGGAGGACAGATATATATCCATGGATGGACATACCAGATTATTTTATGCCTGCCAAAATGGATTTAAGTCAGTAAAGGCAGTGGTTGTTGAGATGGAGGATTGGGTGTGGACCTTTGTGGAGGAAGCACATAATAGAAAAATATATACCCCATATGATTTGCAATTATTATCCCATGAAGAATATGAAGTGCAATGGAATCAATATTGCGATAGTATTTTTAAGTAGGAGAGGAACATGAATAAGAAGTCCCTGCTTGCTGTGATAACGCTAGCTATATTTAATTTTTGTTTTCTTGGAACTGAATGATCAAAAATATTTTACCAGCATTTGCATTAGCTTTTATTCTCCTCATTCCTGGAATAAAGGCAGTTGCAGGAACAATATCTTCTGTGGATGCAACAGCTAAAGACAATACAATTACAGTAAGTGGTGTTGCAGATAGTGGAGTTCTTTCGGTAGCAATTTTTCTGTATGACGAGTCTGGTGAAACTTTGATTCAGATGAAATCGGTAGCCGTTGATTCAGACATGAAGTTTAAAGAGACATTTGAAGCTGCAAATGGCACTTATCTGGTAAAGACAGCAGATTACGAAGGTGGTAAATTTGCAGAAGTTACTGTTACGGTTGGCAAAGAAGAGTCAAAGGATGACACATCTGATAAGACAGATACATCTGATAAGACAGATACAACGGACAAGACAGATACAACAGATAAGACAGATACAACAGACAAAACAGATACCACAGTTACAACACCTACAACACCTACAACACCTACAACGCCTACAACACCTACAACACCTGTTATAACACCTAGTGCAACAGCTGATGTTTCTGGAAAAAAGGCTATTGCATACGACGAGGTAGGACTTGCAGGTTCCATTGCAGGATTAAAGGCAGGAGAAGTTGCAAGAGTTGAGGTTCCAGCAGGTAAAATAGTTAAGAGCGATGTCTTTGCAAAAGCAAAGGAAACAGGTGTGTCTCTTGAGTTAGTATCTGCAGACAGCAAGGTAGTATGGAACTTTAAGAAGGTCACAGGTGAGATGAAGGACTTCTATGTAGATGGTAAAATTGGAGTTGAGCTTGCGGATGTGTCAAAGGCACTTTCAGAGACAACATTACCAAAGACTCTGAAGTACACAACGGTTGACTTTACATATTCTGGACAATTGGCGGGAGAGGTTGAGGTTTCACTGAATCTAGCAAATGGCGGTTTCACAGAGGGACAAACTCTTTTCTTCTATTATTTCAATCCAAATACTAATAGATTTGAATTGATGGATTCAGCAGCATATAAGTCAGGCTCTGCAACCTTTAAAATTACACATTGTTCAGAGTATATTGTAACAAGCGAGAAGCTTCCTACAGCTTTGACAACAGTTAAGACTGGCGATTCTACTAATGTATTATTGTTCTTTGCAATATTTGCATTGG
>CAMFPD010000099.1 GCA_945971355.1 uncultured Lachnobacterium sp. | reverse complement strand
TGCTGTCTTTTTAGGAGAAGGTATTTTTACTATGGGGTATAGCAAAAACTATATATAATGTATTGGGGGGTTTTTACAGGAATTATAATACCATGTATTCCCCCATAAGTGTTCACAAAGTTCACAAAAGTTTGATACTGTTTTTGTTAGTTTTGCACAAAAAGTGTTTCAAACTCTTCTCTGGTTATCTTTTCCTTCTCTAAAAGAAGCTCAGCACACTTATCCAATACCTCTCTATTTTCCATTATGATTGCTTTTGCCTTCGCATATGCATCACTGATTATGCTCTTCACTTCCGCATCAATCTCAGCCGCTATACCCTCACTATAGCTTCTGTGATGAGCCAAGTCTCTTCCGATAAATACCTCTTCATCATCATCACTATAACATACAAGTCCAACATTTTCTGACATTCCATACTTTGTAATCATATCCCTTGCCAGCTTTGTTGCCTGTTTGATATCCTGAGACGCCCCTGTTGTTATATCATCAAACACAAGCTCCTCAGCAATTCTTCCACCGAGATCAACCATAATCTCCTGAAGCATTCTGCCCTTTGTATTAAACATCTCATCCTTCTCAGGAAGTGGCATTGTATAACCTGCTGCACCTGTTCCTGTAGGAATAATTGAAACTGTATACACTGGTCCAACCTCTGGTAAAAGATGGAACAATATCGCATGTCCACTCTCGTGGAAGGCTGTAATTCTTCTCTCTTTCTCTGAGATAACCTTACTCTTCTTCTCAGCGCCAATACCAACCTTAACAAAGGATTTTCTGATATCTTCCTGAGTAATATATTCCCTATCTTCCCTTGCAGCTCTGATAGCGGCTTCATTCATAAGATTCTCCAAATCTGCTCCAGTGAAACCTGCTGTTGTCTGAGCAATCTGCTTCAAGTCTACATCCTCTGCCAATGGTTTTGTGCGGGCATGTACATTGAGAATTTCCTCCCTGCCTGCCACATCAGGTCTTCCCACTCCAACCTTTCTGTCAAAACGGCCTGGACGCATAATAGCCGGGTCAAGAATATCTACACGGTTTGTTGCTGCCATAACAATGATACCCTGGTTCACACCGAAACCATCCATCTCAACAAGCATCTGGTTAAGTGTCTGCTCACGCTCGTCATGACCTCCACCCATTCCAGTTCCACGACGTCTTGCAACTGCATCAATCTCATCAATAAAAACAATACATGGCGCATTCTTCTTAGCATCCTCAAAGAGGTCTCTCACTCGTGACGCTCCAACACCTACAAACATTTCTACGAAATCAGAACCAGATATGCTGAAAAATGGTACTCCAGCCTCTCCGGCTACCGCCTTTGCAAGAAGTGTTTTACCTGTTCCAGGAGGTCCTACAAGAAGGACTCCTTTAGGAATTCTCGCACCAAGCTTTGTATACTTTCTAGGAGCTTTAAGGAAATCCACTATCTCCTCAAGTTCTTCCTTTTCCTCCTGAAGGCCTGCTACATCATTAAATGTTGTCTTGTTGTCCTCCTCAGTAGTAAGCTTGGCTCTGTTTTTTCCAAAATTCATCATTTTGCTTCCGCCACCCTGAGCAGAGGCATTGCTGTTTGCAATCATAAACAAAATGAACATAGCTCCAAAAACAAGCAGATATGGAAGCAATGTCATTATCCAATTCTCAGCTGGCACATCGGCACAAGTATATGCATCAAAATCATACTCATCCATCAACGCCTGTGCTTCATTTACATCAGTCACATAAAGCACCTGTCTCTTGTCGCCTTTAAGGGCAATGGACAGGCTTCCTGTTGGAATCTCCCTGTTTTGTACCACCTCTACGCTGATAACTTCGTTATTCTTTAACGCTTTCTCAAAATCTGTTTTTGTGTATGAATTAGATGCTGTATTCTGGCTGAGAAAAAACCAGATAAAAACAACTGCAAGCACCAGAACAACATACACACCCATTCCACGTAAATTACTATTCTTCTTAGTATTCAAACCATTTCTCCTTTACAGGTTTCTATTCTTCGTCTTCCACGAAGCCAATATATGGCAGATTGCGGAATCTCTGATCATAATCAAGTCCGAAACCTACAACAAACTTATCAGGAATAACAAATCCTGTATAATCCACTACCACGTCCTTTGCCACACGTCTGTCCGGCTTATCCAGCAATGTGCAAAGTGTCAAAGTCTTTGGATTTCTGCTTTCAAAAAGCTTAAACAATCTGCTGAGAGTATTACCCGAATCGATAATATCCTCCACAATAATAACGTTCTCGCCCTCAATAGAATGCTCCAAATCCTTCTTAATATTTACCACTCCTGACGACTGTGTTGCAGCACCATAGCTTGATACTGACATAAAATCAATAGTCATCGGAAGCTCAATTCTCTTTGCAAGCTCAGTTGTAAAAAATATTGATCCTTTAAGGATACATACAAGGTACACTGACTCACCTTTGAATCTCTCTGTTATCTCTGCACCAATTTCAGCAATACGCTTATTAATCTGCTCTTCTGTCAAATGAACAGAGATATTATACTTCTTAGAAAAATCCATATTAATTTCCTCCATTGTAACTTACTTCTATGATTGTTTCTGAATCCTCCAAAACTTTATATTTCTCACTAATTCTGCCACCTATAATCCAGATTACCTCCGACTCCTTTGTCAAAAGCCAGATAGAATCTCTCTTTGATAATGGCACCTTTTCATTAATAAAATATTCCTTTAGCTTCTTAGTATGTCCCAGAGTATCATTGACCAGATAGTCTCCAGACCGTCGGGTTCTAACTGCCAAGCTACCTTTTATCTTATCATAATCAAACCATTTAGTATATGTTTTTTTAGGAATTTGCCCCATATTTCCATCAAATTTGAAGGCTCTTATCTCCAGATATTCATTATCATTTTTTAAAAATACTTTTGTAGTTTCACCTGATGTTACACAATCAGAAATCGCCTTATCCAGATTTTGACGCTCCGCACTTTTTTGTTCTGTCATATCCCTTCGAGCTGAATCAACTGTGCTCTCACGAGGCATTCCTTCTATACTCTCCTGCTTTTCCAGAATCAGCACACTGAATTCTTTTCTGGCAATCACACCATATGGAAGATTTATGCAGTGTCCAGACTGACCATCTATAAGTGCATATATATTCTCTATATGAATTCCGCTTATATCCTTACGCCTTCCTGCCACAGCAGAAAGCATTCTGTAAAGAACCTCATTTTTGATTGCAATATGAAGCTTATTAAGCTCATTTATATCCGCAGAAATACGATTTTTGCCTGTATCAAAGCAGCATACTCTGTTAAATATTTCAGTTGCTTGTTCGTCCATGTAGTCCCACACCTGAGACAGCTGATTAGCAGTACTGTTTATATGGGCAACTCCTTGGCTGTTCACCTCCTCCAGAATCGGAAAAACAATTTGCCTTAATTTATTTCTGCTGTAGGAGGTATCTTCATTGGTTCTGTCCGTGCAAAATGACTGATTTCTACTCTCCAGATATTCCTCAATATCACTTCGGCTCACTGACAAAAGTGGCCTGATATATCTAACACCATCCTCCTGCAAACGGACTGGCTGCATTCCACACATTCCCTTCAATCCGCTTCCACGGAGCATCTGAAAAATAATAGTCTCTGCATTGTCCTCCATGTGATGCGCCAACGCAATACTGCCGCCGCACTCTCTTGCAATTTTTTCAAAAACCTCATAGCGAAGTATTCTGGCGCCTTCTTCCTCTCCAACTCCATGTGTTCTGGCATAAGCAGGTACATCCACATTCACCTGAGTGTGTTCCACTCCCAGCTGCCTGCAAAGATTCTCCACAAACTTGGCATCCTGTACGCTTTCCGCTCCTCTGATACCGTGCTCCACATGCACCACCTTCACCTCAAAATCCCATTCTCTCTGAAGTTCCAATAATATCAAAAGGAGACAGACCGAGTCTGCCCCTCCTGACACTCCTGCAACCACTGTTTCATGAGGTCTTATAATATTATTATCTTTGCAAAAATCACTGACTTTACGTACCATTATTTCTCCCAAATTCCAAGTACAATAACCGTCATATCATCTCTTGCACAACCGCCATTGTACACAAGAACCTTGTCCAAAATGTCAGACGCATAGGCACCTGCATTTTCTGTATCCACAGTTTGCAATATTTCCGTGAATTTCTTGATTGGTTCCTTAACCTGTAAATATTCTAGCACACCATCAGTTACCATTACAAGAAAATCCCCAGACGCCAAGGTAATATCAGTACTTTCAAATTTCTGGTCTACATCAACACCTGCCGGCAGCGACCCCCAGTTAATTACAGTAACATCCCCATCTCTCACTAAAAAAGATGCTGACGCCCCAATCTTAATCATGGAAACCACCCCTGTATACAAGTCAATCTCACAGTAGTCAAGGGTAGAAAATCTCTCTGCTTCTCCCGACAGAACCATTGCAGAATTTAGCATCTTAACCGCGGTTTCACGCTTAAAACCAGCCTCTATAAACTTCTCCAAAAGCTCCACCACAAGCTCACTTTCCTTAGCCGCTACCGCTCCTGATCCCATGCCATCAGACAAGCACAGATGATATTTTCCACAATCTCTTTCAAACATGAGATAATTATCCCCGCTAACAGGCGAACCCGACATCTTTTTTGCCGCTATTCCAGGCAAAACGTAAAATTTATTTTGTTCATACAAAGTCACCTCCGTCTCCTCCATGGGAACAATACTTCTCGCGTCCTTGTACAATCTGAATTTCATTTCCAAGGCCTTTTCCACAGCAGATACATACCGTTTCATTGGAATTCCTCCACCCCACCTGCCATATACCCTGGCATTTACCACAAGATGGCCGTTTTCTGTTTTGTAAATGTGGATATCCTTTGCCTCAATCCCCTGCTCCCTTGCCTCAAAAGCAATTCTGGCAAGCTTTATCCTATTGCGCTTATCCAAACATTCATCCTGTGTAAGCCAACTTTTCATCAGCTCCGCCATAGCATTCAGCTGACTTGAAACAATCGCCCTGTTTTCCTGTAGTTTTCGCTGCCACGCAAGACCTACTGGTCCCGATGCATCTGGATTTGCTGCACTTAATACAGCACCTTCTGATGCCGAACAAAATACGTCAGCAAGTCCATCCACCGCCACCACAAAAGCCTCCTCCCTCTGTGGCAAATTTTTGTAAGTACACGGTGAAATTCTTCCTCTGCTTCTCACCAACTCTGATGTATACAATAACAATTCTCTCAAGACATGTACTCCAACTACAACACCAAATACAATCAGTGCTTCGGAAACAAAAGCAACAACATCTCTTCCACCAATTCCTGTTATTAATCCACCCGAAAAGTCCATAGCAAGAGTTGCTACTGCTGCTATTATCCCCGCATTTATCCCACTGCATTTTCTGTTAGCCCATTTGTAAAATTTCACCCCTAAATGTGTCAGAATGATAATAAATAGATATTTGACTATAAATTCCATGACACGCCTCCAACTTTATTTTGCCATTTTTGGCAAGTGTCTCGATTATAGGAACACAAAAATGAAAGCTTTGCCGAATTATGTTGATAGAATTATTAAAAAAAGAGAGCTCTATTTGCTCTCTTTAAAAATTATTTCGTTATCATATGCCAGTCCCAGCTTGCTGTGGGCCATGTCTATTATGTACTGATCAGATTGAACATAGTCAGCTAACGCTTCTATCTCCTGTGCTCTCTCTGTCTCAAGCTCATAGGTCTCCTGAAGCTCAGCTTCCTTGGCTGCATACATTGCTTCCTTTTGCTTCAACTTAAATATCTGTATAGACATTACAGCAAGGAAAGTCAAAACAATAATTACTATACTAACTGCACCATTTTTTCTTTTTCGCCTCTTACGTGCACTCATAGAATTCCTCTCTATTCCATTCCATTCTTTCCATACTTTCTATACTTTTCTCACAGGTTAACGGAAAAATCTATTAAATATGCCGTTTCCCTTTCCGAAAGACTCTGGA
Source organism: uncultured Lachnobacterium sp. (assembly GCA_945971355.1). Classification (GTDB taxonomy): domain Bacteria; phylum Bacillota; class Clostridia; order Lachnospirales; family Lachnospiraceae; genus Roseburia. The sequence goes on along the minus strand of CAMFPD010000099.1, from coordinate 1,591 downwards.
ACATCCGAATATGTCATTGCCTCTATCTCACCTTCTATATCGGCTTCTCCCTTCTCAAGGTTTAGCCTGTTTACATGAAGATCTTTGCCCTTAATATGAAGCATTCCTAGTTCTGTCTCCAATAAAATCTCCGATAAATCAAAAGACAACACATCCAAAATTCCAGTAAAGCTTCCGTTTCTTCTATTGTTTAACATAAGTTTATGTGACTTTGATGTTATTTTCTCTTCCATAACGCCCTCCCTAATAATATTATTATATTATAGGAAGGCTGTACATATTCCAAATTTATGCAATATATTCAAATAAATCTTTAGCTTCATCCTTCTTTGTAGTTTCAGCTATATCAAGTACTCTTACCTTTACGTTTTTCTGTCCAAACTGGATTTCAATTATATCTCCAACTTTTACATTAACAGACGCTTTAGCCTGCTTGCCGTTAACCATAACACGACCAGCATCACATGCCTCATTTGCCACTGTACGTCTCTTTATAAGACGTGACACTTTTAAAAACTTGTCTAATCTCATGTTAATCCTTTCTAGCACTTCTCCCATATGTCAAAAAAAGCTGTAACACCAAAAAAGGTGTCACAGCTTTTATATTAGACTCTTCTATTAGTTGATAGAATCTTTTAAAGCTTTTCCAGCTTTGAACTTTGGAGCCTTAGATGCTGCGATTGTCATCTCTTCACCTGTCTGTGGATTACGGCCTGTTCTAGCTGCTCTCTCAGCAACTTCGAATGTTCCAAATCCTACTAACTGGATCTTCTCACCTTTCTTTAATTCCTCAGCAACAACATCAGTAAATGCCTTTAAAGTAGCCTCAGTATCTTTCTTAGATAACTGTGTCTTCTCTGCCATAGCTGCAACTAACTCTGCTTTGTTCATGTCAAAATTCCTCCTCTGGATTTTCGTAATTATATAATTCGGTATTAGTTTTCTTTCCAAATTATCTACATCAATATTTATACTTGTTTTTGCCTTATTTGTCAAGAAAAATGACCATTTAAATAGTAGATTTAGTGCAAAATCAATATATAGATGATACTAAGGATGACAATGTGGAAAGATAATCTGTCAACTGCTCATTTGTAATTGAATTATTTGTACTGCTATTGCTGCTATTGCTGCTATTGTTGTTATTGTTGTTATTCTTGTTATTGTTGCTATTATTGCTATTGTTACTACTAGTACCATTATTACTACTATTTGAGTTATTACTATCTGAATTATTGCTGCCATTACTTTGGCTATTTTCTGATGAATCCTCAGTATCATCCGATTCACTGGTTAATGAAATAATAATTGTAGCTTCTGCTGAATTTACACATAGTGTTCTTTTCCAGGTATCATAGCCATCCGCAACTACTGTGAGACTGTGGTTTCCATACCTCACCTGATTTACCTGTGAATAATCTACGAGCTCATTATCCAGATAAATCTGCGCACCTTCCACATCCACAACAAACTGAATCGAGCAATACTTAGGTCCATCTCCTTTTATCTCATCAAGATCAACCACTGTGGTCTCACCCTGCACTATAGTAATTTCTTTGCTTCCTCCCCATCCGTCATTTGCTACAGCCAG
>CAMFPD010000098.1 GCA_945971355.1 uncultured Lachnobacterium sp. | reverse complement strand
CGAGATTCGCCTTAGTCTCGTGGGCTCGGGAGATGTGTATAAGAGACAGCTTGTATCCAGCGGCTTCCATTTTCTTAATAAACTCTGATTCTGTAATACCGAGCTTTTCAGCACCGCGGCTGATTCCGTAATCGCCATCCTGTACACTTAAATAAATCTCATTTTCACGACCAGTAACAAGCCCCTCGGCACGGCCTTCTTCACGGCCTTCTTCACGGATGCCCTCTACAAATGTCTTCTCGTTATATTCTGTAATACACACATCCATCACCTCCGCTCTGTGATTCTTTAAGAAATCTGCCATAACATTTTCGGATATACATCTTACAACGGCATTATCAATTGCTTCCTCGACAGGTAATCCTTTTGCTTGATTTTCTTTTATATAGTTAACTAATGTCATATAATCTGCCAATGGTTTACATTTGGATAGTAAATCTTCGTTTTTACCTTTGTTGAGATTATACATGGTTGCAGTCCATTCAAAATCGCATGAACTGTCAGGATTTATAAAGGAATCGGATAATCTTAATTTTCGAACTGCCTCGATATCCTTGTCACCATTATAGAATACAACGTATTGTGGAGTAGGAATCTTCACTAATGATTCACCATATATGTTAAGATTATTTTTATCTATATATGAATCGTACAGATTTCCAAAATACATAAGCCCACGAAGTGGCATATTTGGATTATATGAGCTTTGCTGCTCCCACAATGCAAGATTGCTGTCAATGAGTAGTGAAACATCATTTTTCATTTTGATGTATATAGCATCCTCGAGAGTGGTTATTTCAAGCTCAGTTTCTACTGTATAATTAGTACATTGTAATGCATTATACAGAGATACTATATTGGCTTTCATTTCAATTCTGCCGAATAACAGTCTGAACAATCTGTCCCTATACTGTCTGTTAGTTTTTACATTTAAATTTGTCATAATTCCCCCAGCTTCTCTATTGTATTTACAAATGGCTTATACAGAGAACCGAGGAAATGTTAACCTAATTGATATTTTCTTATAGATAGTCACAAAAACCTAACGAAGAGTCACTATATATGTTCTGATACTCTCAGTATATGTTCTTTTGATGGAAAAATCAATAAAACATATAAATTGACTTTGCGTAAATTCTAAATTGGAAAATATAGGATAGAATCAATCCCCGATGCTCTGATAATGTAGTGAGCAATGATTTGTATTTTTAATGTAATCTATATGATAAGATTTTGCAAGACCAAAATAAATTTAAAGGAATAATTTTTGATGATTTAAAAATAGCCCCATCCATAGGAATGAGGCTATTGATGTAAGTTTCATATGTAGATATTTATTTTATAAATACGGCAAAATGTCCTCTGTATAGCATCGCAAAACTTCCCCTACGCTCCAAGCCTGAGCGTAGCAGCCGCGACCATGGTGAGGTGCATCTCCGTCGAAAATCTCAGAGATAGAACCGATACAGTTTTCCCATAGATGTGCTTTTACAGGCTCCAGGAATTTGAGGGCTTCTTCGGCAGTTTCATGGCAGGCGCCATTCACTTTAACGTATGCAGTGATAAAGCCGCCCAGCAAAAAGCCCCAGGCAGTTCCCTGATGGTAAGCAGCATCACGTTTTGAAAGTGCTCCGATATAAATTGGATGATAGTCTTTGTGGTCAGGGTCAAGGGAGCGAAGGCCACAGCCTACATACAGCTTGTCTTTAACAACCTTTACGATGGAGGCTTCCTTGGTGCTGTCTAACATTGCAAATGGCAGTGATACTGCATAAATCTGGTTTGGTCTGATAGTTGGATCCGGCTCATCAGAAACTACATCATAGAGACAACCGGTGCTCTCATTCCAGAATTTTTCATTAAAAGAAGCTTTTGTGTGTTCTGCCATTGCTGCATAATATTTATCATCATCGCCGAATTCTTTGGCAAGAAATTCCATGATTCTAAGAGCGTTGTACCACAGAGCATTTATCTCAACAGGGCATCCGTGACGAGGAGTAGGTACCCAATCTCCAACGCGGACATCCATCCAGGTGACTTGGTCAAGTCCGCTTCCGGCATGTATTAATCCATCCTTATCCATGAAGATTGAAAAGTCTGTCCCGCATTTGTAAGCTGAGATAATATCTGTAAGTACAGGATATATCTTCTGGTGTACAAAGTTGTATGCGTCGGCAGTGTTTACATATTTAAGGTATTTGTAAGTTGCGTAGAAATACCATAAAGAGGCATCTGCTGTGTTATACAGAGGACTTTGTCCGTTATCAGGAAACATGTTTGGAATGATTCCGTCCTTGGCATATTGGGCAAAGGTGAGAAGTATATCTCTTGCCTCACCAAAACGTCCTGTACAGAGGGTTAACCCAGTGTACGCAATCATTGTGTCGCGTCCCCAGTCTGTAAACCATGGCAGTCCGGCAAGTATTGTCTTGTAGCCTGTTGATTGGCGATGAGACAGGAACTGATTTGCAGCTACAGTAAGCTGAGTTGCAAATTCATCCTTGTATCCAGCCTGATGTATGAGTTTGGCAGTCAAGTTAAGCTGCTTTTGTCTTATATCGAAAGCTGAATTTTCGTCTATAGTGATATTGTTAAAATCATTGGCAAATCCAGCCTTGCACACTATGGAGTAACGCATTTTGCTGTGGGCAGGAATGGTGAATACGATATCGTAAGGAGTGAAATGGCAGTCAAGACCATCTACTTCGTTGTCTACTTCTGTTTGAAGCTGCATATTGATATCGAATCTATCGTTGCGTTCCACTAACTTTCCATTGCTGAAGCTCAGGTTAATCATAATTTCTGATTCCTTTGCAGGGGAAAGGGTAAAGTAATTCTCACCAGCTTCTACCATAAACTTAAGGCTTACAGGAGTACTGCTCTCACTGTGCTCACGGAAGTTCATAAGAGGAGTGATTGTGAATTCTGCATCGTCACCTGCATTGTCAAATTCGTATGCAACAGCAGAAACGTTTTCATTTGGAGCAAGACTTATGTATTTTTTGAAAGCGAGATTTCCAGCTTCATATGAAAAACAGACCGTGCTATCATAATCAAAGCCGCTCAGATACTTATTTCCCTCTGAGAGCTTGTGGTCCAGGTGCATGGCAGTAGTTAAATCGTAAGTATTCCCACTCTGGGTAAAGCTTTCATTTGTCTTTGAAAAAACCAGATATCGAGAAACTGGTGGATGAAAGCTGGCAATAAGGTAACCCTGATGAGTACGGTTGTGTGCCCCTAAAATAGAGCTTCCGGCATAGCCACCTATACCGTTTGTAATTGCCCATTCCCTTCGAATGTTGTTATCAAAATCCATAAGTGATTCTTTGTTAATATGATAATTCATAATCCCTCCGAAAAAAGTCGAAAATTTATGCTATAATTGTAGCCCAATTCAGGGAAAAAATCTATACGTTATGGAAAAAATCTGTTATCATATGTTATTATATGTTACTGTAAACAGTATCAAATATACTTATAACGAAATAGGACAACTAAGGAGAGAAAGAAATGGAAGTTTTTGTACTTACAGAAAGAAAAAAAAGCATAGTTAAGATATTATTTGGATGTTTGATTTTGGCATTAGCTTTTACATGCTTTGTTCTTACATTGATGGGGGCTGGTGTATTATTTTTGCCAGGTGTGATTTTAGCGTTTGTATGGTATTTTTTGTTTTTCAAGGCTAATAAAGAGTTTGAGTGTTCATACTTTGATGGTGAATTTAGATTTGCAAAGATTACAAATAAGAGCCGTAGAAAAAGAATTGGTGTGTACAGTATTGAAGAAGTTGCAGCTATTGCTCCGGCAGGTGACAGAAGCGTATATAATTACGAGAATGATAGCAGTGTGAAGGTGAAGGATTATACTTCAAAGGACAAAAACGTTCCATACTATGATATCATTGTGAGAAATCCAGATGGAACATTTTTGATTAAAGCTGAACTGGATGACAAGTTCCTTGAAGAGGTAGCTAAAAAATACAGATCAAAGGTTACATTTAGAAAATAATACCTGTCATTATTTATCAATATATCTCATCTTGTTGTCATTTTTATTGGCATCAGAACGAGACACGTCATAACCTTTATTACCATTGTATAGTTTAAGGCATTTAGGACAGAGGGCTCCGAAGGATACAGGTGCGCCGCAGCGTTGGCAGTGCATACCTGCGATTGAGTTTTGTGCAAAGGTTTCCTTGTATTCAATTCGTCCCTCTCTAATCCATTCCTTTACCTGACGGAGAGGAATGTTAAAATGATCAGCAACCTCGTATTCATTTACGTCGTTGGAACGAATATAATCCTTGACATTATGAAAGAGCTGAATCTCCTGACAACGAGGGCACAAATCCTGCGCATAATCCTTTGGCAGGGGGCGTTTGCAAGATTTACATTGGTTAACGTTATCAAAAAGCTGTTTGTTCTGGAACATGGTGTCTCTCCTTCTTGTAGGGATTATATTATATATAAGAATTATATCATATGACAACATAAATTCAAGGTTGCCATATGCTTTGTGAAAGGAAGTGTAGAGCTTGAGTTCAATAGCTGTTTTTGATTCAGGAGTGGGTGGAATCAGTGTGTTGAAGGAACTGGTAAAGGTTCTGCCAAATGAGAATTTTCTGTTTTACGGGGATTCGAAAAATGCTCCATATGGAACAAAAACTCTGGATGAGGTTAGAAAGCTTACATGTGAGCATGCAAAGAAATTGTTGGTTGATGATGGCTGTAAGGGGCTGGTTGTAGCATGTAATACTGCCACAAGTGCAGCGGTCAGGGTTCTCAGAGAAATGTACCCGAATGTTCCTATTGTTGGAATTGAACCTGCTGTCAAGCCGGCGGTTTTGTGTAAGGAGCATCCTAAGGTTCTTGTTATGGCAACACCTATGACAATTAGCCAGGAAAAGCTTAGAAAGCTTATTGACAAATATTCAGATAAAGGCGACATAATTCCTTTACCATGTCCAGGTCTTATGGATTTTGTAGAAAGAGGAGATTTGGAGGGGGAGGATTTAAGAAAGTATCTTACAGAGTTATTGTATGAATATAGGGATAATAAGGTGGACTCTGTTGTGTTAGGATGTACACATTATCCTTTTGCAAAAAAGCTGATACAAGAAATTTTAGGGGATAAAGTTCTTGTGTTTGATGGTGCAGAAGGCACTGCAAGAGAAATGAAGAGAAGATTACAGGAGGCTGATCTTTTGGAAAACGCTGAAAATAAAGGAGTAGTGGAGTTCAGAAATAGTTTGGATGGAGAGAAAAACGAACAAAAAGTACAGCTTTGTGAACGACTTTTTACAAGAGTATTATAGTAAATATTTCCTAAATATATGGGAAATATGTACTAAATGTTACGTTTATAAATAGTTTATAAAATTTTTTATGGATGATTTTATAAATGTTTTCTAATTCAGACATATTCCGTCCATATTTACAACGTATACTAGTCAATGTAAAAGGAAGTGATTCCTTTTTCATTATTCCCTTTTTATTAATAAACATTTTCATAACTAAACTCCTCGGAAAGAGCTTCGTCACTTTGTTGGAATACAGAGTGTCGGAGCTCTTTCCATTTGTGTTTTCTGACCATGTTTATAGTCGGAACTATTGTTTTTATGGAAGAAAAATAGTATAATTACATTCAAAATAACAGATTTGTGTCCTGATGGGTAAATAATGAAATTTTACAAATACGAACAGGGGGATATCCGATGGGAAAACAAAAGAAAACTCGAAAGAGCAGCATAAGTAGGAAACTTACCATAAGCTTTGGTATTATATTGATTGTGACAGTGGCAATTGTATTTTTGAATATCACTGCGCTGAACCAGATTAGTAATCTCAATAAGATGTTAACAACTGAGATGGAGTTAGCAGATGAGAATAAGAATCTTCAGATTGCATTCCAGCAGACACAGCTTTATAGTAATCTGTGTTATACATCCTATGGAACAGCGACTGAGTCTGCAATGCAGAGTAATCTGCAGACACAGATAGAAAAGCTAAAGGCCTGTGCAGATTCGACAGAAGAAAAGGCAGCCCTCTTGAATTATGATGAGATTAATGCTTCGGTAGGTGCTTTAAAGGAAGCTACCTATGAATTTGCAGATTACTGTCAGGGAATATATGATGCAAGTATTTCTAGAAGCAATGTACAGTGTGGAGCACTTGTATCCGGTATGTACAAAAATGCAATAACAGTTAACAACTGTCTGGAGGATTTTGATGAAGCATTGGCGGGAGTAAATGCTTCTGTAGCAAACAAAGCAGCAGTTAAAATTAGTGGTACAACATTATTTAACTATGTGCTTGTTATAACTGCCACAGTTTTCGTTGCTATTGTATTGTTCGTTATGTCAAGGACTATTGCTAAACCAGCAAAGAGTGCGAAGGAGCAGCTTGACGCACTTGCACAGACTATCAGGGATGGTCACGGTGAATTAAGTAGACGAATTAAGATTAGATCCAATGATGAGATCGGCGATTTGTGTGATGGAGTTAATGATTTTGTAGAAATTCTCGATGAAGTAATGGGTACTATCACAACTGTCAGTGGTAATGTGAATACTTCCATCGGAATGATAAATAAGGGAATTGAAACTTCAAATGAGAATGCCAGCAATATTTCAGCGGTTATGGAGGAGCTTGCAAGCTCTATGGATGTGGTTTCCAATTCTGCTGCACAGACAGCTGAGGGAACTGTAAATGTTGAGAGTGCTGTTGCAGAAATGGCTGAGGCAACTAAGACAGGTAATGAGTTTGTCATAGAGGTTAAAGGTCGTGCAGTGCAGGCCAGAGAGGGCGCACAGAAACGATGCCAGATTATTAATGATAACATAAGCCGTCAAAAAGAGGTAATGGGAACAGCGATTCAGGAGAGTAGAAAGGTTAAGGATATCGAGAGCCTTACAGAAGATATTCTTTCTATTGCTGCGCAGACTAATCTTCTTGCGCTTAATGCATCTATTGAGGCAGCCAGAGCAGGTGAAGCAGGAAAGGGCTTTGCGGTTGTAGCAGATGAGATTAGACAGCTTGCAGATTCTTCAAAGGAAACTGCAAATAATATTCAGGGTATATCTGCTGGTGTTATTGCTGCTGTTGAGAGACTTATTGATAATTCAAGTGAACTGATGGATTTTGTTGGAACTGATATTGTGGAGGATTTCCACAGGTTTGAGCAGATTGCGGATTCCTACGATGATGATGCTGATAAAATGGGTGAAATTATCGAGGCTTACGGCGAGAAGGCAGAGATGATAAAAGAGACTACTGCAATCATGGCCAGCAATGTTAATGATATTGCAAGTACCGTAGGACAGTGTGCTGAGGGTATCGAATCAGCGGCTCAGGATACTTGTACACTGGTTAATCTGATTCTTGATATAAAAGGACAGTCTGATGACAATACATATAATATGGAGACATTAAGTGACGAGACAAAGCGTTTTGTTATTCAGAGTAATGAAGTTCCGGAAGAGATTGGATATCAGGAAGTAACAAATCAGGACAATTCATATCAGGATGCTTCATATGAGGAGAGTTCATATGATGATAATACTTCGTATGAGACAGCAACATATGAAAGCACTGATTATACAGATTACAATGCATAG
>CAMFPD010000097.1 GCA_945971355.1 uncultured Lachnobacterium sp. | reverse complement strand
GATGATACAGTGACAGCAGTTGCCCTTGATGGTGTTGCATCAACAGAGGAGAATATTCTCGCTGGAGATTACCTTCTTTCAAGACCATTTGTTATGGCAACAATGGGTGAGGTATCAGAGCAGAATGAGTTAGTACAGACATGGTTTGACTATGTACATTCAGAAGATGGACAGAACGTTATTTCATCTATCGGGCTTATTCTTCCAGAATAATAAGGAGACAGTATGAATAAAAAAGCAATTATAGAAAAAACTGCTCAAATTATATTTCTGGTCTGTGCGGTTATAGCTATACTTGCTGTGTGCTCCATAACATTCTATATGATAATGAAAGGAACCCCGGCATTAAAAGAAGTCGGGGTTCTTGATTTATTATTCGGAAGAATTTGGAAACCAACAGCAGGAGAACCTTCATTTGGTATTTTTTATATAATTCTGGCTTCCATTGTTGGAACTGCAATGGCGGTTTTACTTGGAGTACCGGTTGGACTTCTCACAGCAGTTTTTTTGTCTGAGCTATCAAGCAAAAAAATCGGAAAAATAGTTTCAGGAGCAGTGGAGCTTTTGGCTGCTATTCCATCTGTTATCTATGGACTTATTGGAATGATGATACTCAATCCTTTTATGTATATGTTGGAAAAGAAAATTTTTGAAGGAAGCAGTACTCATCAGTTCACAGGAGGAGCTAATCTGTTGTCTGCAATTATTGTTTTGGCTGTTATGATTCTTCCGACTGTAATTAGTGTCAGTACCAGCTCAATGAGAGCAGTTACAGATAGCTTGAGAAGTGCATCGTTAGCCCTTGGTGCAACAAAGCTTCAGACTATATTTAAAGTAGTTATTCCAGCGGCAAAATCAGGAATACTAACAGGTATAGTGCTTGGAATTGGAAGAGCACTTGGTGAAGCTATGGCGATTAATATGGTAGCAGGTGGAGCTGTTAATATTCCGCTGCCGTTTAATTCAGTGAGAACCTTGACAACCCAGATAGTAAGCGAGATGGGATACGCATCAGGAACTCACAGGCAGGTCCTTTTTACAGTAGGGCTTGTGCTTTATGTGTTTATAATGCTTATTAATCTAATCCTTTTGAAGGTGCGAAAAGGAGGGGATGAGTAGTGTCAAAGAGTAGAAAAATCAAAGAGATTATCCTATATGGATTGATATATATATGTGCTGCGGTAGCGGTTGTTTTACTGGTTGGAATTATAGGATATGTACTGGCTAAGGGATTAAAATCAGTGAATCTTGAATTTCTGACAACTGTCACTTCCGTACTTCATGGAACGGTTGGAATAGCGGGAAACATTGTAAATACTATTTATATTATAGTGATTACTATGCTGATAGCGACACCTATTGGTGTGGGAAGTGCAGTTTATCTTAATGAGTATGCAAAACCGGGAAGATTGGTCACAATCATTGAATTTGCCACAGAGACATTGTCTGGTATTCCATCTATTATCTTTGGATTGTTCGGAATGATGTTTTTTGGACAGACAATGGGACTTGGATATTCACTTCTTACAGGTTCGCTTACATTAATTCTGATGGTACTGCCTCTTATTACAAGAAATACTCAGGAGGCTTTAAAGACTGTTCCTGATTCTTATAGAAATGGTGCGATTGGCCTTGGAGCTGGAAAGTGGCATACCATAAGAACTATTCTGCTTCCAAGTGCAATGCCGGGAATTATAACCGGAGTTATACTTGCAGTGGGACGAATAGTGGGTGAATCAGCAGCACTTTTGTTTACAGCGGGAAGTGGAAAAGCGCTTATAAATGGACTTTCAAATTTGTTCCCGAAGATGTTTCAGTCTGGAGGATCAATGACTGTGCAGCTGTATTTGTCAGCAACCAGTGAAGGTGATTTCGACACAGCCTTTGGAATAGCAGTAACCTTGCTTGTGATTGTTTTCTTAATAAATCTGGGAACCAAGGCATTGGCTAAAAAATTTGATGTCACCCAGTTAAAATAATATAGTTTGAGGAAAATACTATGAATAATGATATAAAAATATCTGTGCGTGATTTGAATCTGTACTACGGAGAAAATCATGCACTCAAAAATATAAATATGGATATACAGGAGAATGCAATCACTGCATTTATTGGACCATCAGGTTGTGGTAAGTCTACTTTCCTTAAAACCTTAAACAGAATGAATGACCTTGTGGATGGGGTGAAAATTCTGGGAAGTGTCAAGCTGGATGATGAGGATATCTACGGTAAAAATGTGGACACAACAATTCTCAGAAAAAAAATCGGAATGGTATTCCAACAGCCTAATCCATTTCCAATGAGTATTTATGACAATATAGCCTACGGACCAAGAGTTCACGGTATAAAAAACAAAGCGAAACTTGATCAGATTGTGGAGGAAAGCTTGAGAGGCGCAGCAATTTTCGATGAGGTTAAGGATAGACTTAAGAAATCAGCCCTTGGATTATCAGGTGGACAGCAGCAAAGAATCTGTATAGCAAGAGCCCTGGCAGTTCAGCCCGAAGTTTTACTAATGGATGAACCGACTTCTGCCCTTGATCCAATCTCAACCTCCAAAATAGAGGAACTGATGGAAGAGCTGAAGAAGAAATACACTGTTGTGGTTGTTACTCATAATATGCAGCAGGCAGTGAGAGTATCAGATTATACCGCCTTTTTCCTGGTAGGAGAGATGGTGGAATTTGCAGATACAAAGAGCTTGTTCTCATATCCACAGGATAAGAGAACAGAGGATTACATTACTGGAAGGTTTGGTTAAGATGAGAAGTAAATTTGACGAGCAGCTAGCAGAGCTGAACAATGAAATGATAAAGATGGGAACTATGATAGAATCATCCATTGCAAAGGCTGTAGAGGCACTGGGCAAAAAGGATGAGACCCTGGCAAGAGAGATAATGAATGGGGATGTGGAGATAGACCGTACCCAGAAAAAAATAGAGGATATATGTTTTAATTTATTGATTCAACAGCAGCCAGTTGCAAGAGATTTAAGAACAATTACTGCTGCTATGAAGATGGTAACAGATATGGAAAGAATAGGAGATCATGCCGCAGACATATCTGAGATGACAATTTTTATGGGAAAAGGTCAGCATGATGCTAATTTGTCCCATATCAATAAAATGGCATCGGAGACAGTTATTATGTTGAACTGGAGTATTGAGGCTTATATTGAAAAAGATAAGGTTAAAGCAGAGGATGTAATTGCCCATGATGATATTGTAGATTCTTTATTTGATGAAACCAAGAAGGATATTATTTCACTAATTCATGAAAATCCAAAGGATGGGGAAGAAGCCACAGATTTGCTCATGGTGGCAAAGTATTTTGAAAGAATAGGTGATCATGCTACTAATATAGCTGAATGGGTTATATATTCTCTTAAGAAATCAGAGGATGAAATGTAAAGTTAAATGTAAAAACAATGTAAGAAATGCCCCTGTGCAAACAGTGCAAAAGCCTGTAAATTCAATAAGTTAGAATATTTTACATAAATTTTACACAAAGCTATGAATAGATTTTACATAGGCTTGTTAAAGTGCGTTTGATGGAAAAAAATTTGCACATGAGGTAAAATTTATGAGTATTTTTAATTTGTTATCAATGATTGGCGGGTTAGCTCTGTTTTTATATGGTATGTCGGCCATGGGAGACGGTCTGTCAAAAATGGCTGGAGGAAAGCTTGAGTCCATTCTGGAGAAGCTTACTTCTAAGAAGATATTTGCTGTGCTGTTAGGTGCAGGAGTGACAGCAGTTATTCAGTCATCATCTGCAACAACAGTAATGGTGGTTGGTTTTGTGAATTCCGGAATCATGAAATTGTCACAGGCAGTTGGAATTATAATGGGTGCCAATGTAGGTACTACCATTACATCATGGATGCTTTCCCTTACAGGAATAGAGGGCAGCAACGTATGGATTCAATTGCTTAAACCATCATCATTTTCACCAATACTTGCAGCAGTGGGAATTATTCTCACTATGTCATCAAAAGGTGAGAGCAGAAAAAAAGATGTAGGAAATATTTTGTTGGGATTTGCAATCCTTATGTTTGGAATGGAAGCAATGAGTGATTCAGTTGCGCCATTAGCAGAAGACGAGGGATTTGCAAGTCTTTTTACTGCATTTTCGAACCCAATTCTCGGAATGCTTGTAGGAGCGGTGCTCACCGCGATAATTCAGAGCTCGTCTGCATCTGTAGGTATTTTACAGGCGCTTTGCTCCACAGGAGCAGTTAGTTATTCTGCAGCATTACCTATTATTATGGGACAGAATATTGGAACCTGTATTACATCAATGATTTCATCTGTTGGGGCCAAGAAGAATGCAAAGAGAGCGGCAGCAATTCATCTATTTTTCAATCTGATTGGAACAACCCTTTTTATGGTGGTATTTTATGCATTAAATCAGATTATAGGTTTTGCATTTATGAGAGATTCAGCAAATCCAGCAGGAATTGCGGTTATACACAGTTTGTTCAATATAGGATGCTGTATTATACTTTATCCATTCTCTGACTGGCTGGTTAAGCTTGCAACTATAGTTATTCCAGATGGAAAAGAGGATACTGTCGCAACAACTTATGAGGAGACACTTGCTCTTGATGAGAGATTTCTGGAGAGTCCGGCATTTGCAATGGAGATATGTAGAAATGCTTCAAGACAGATGGCTGTTGAAACAATGGAAGCTATCACATTAGCTCTTGAAGTAATAAATGATTATGACAGGAAAAAAGCTTCAAGGGTATATGAGCTTGAGGAAAAAGTGGACCATTATGAGGATAAGCTTGGTTCATATCTGGTAAAACTTTCAAGTAAGAATTTATCCAAGACAGATAGTGAGAGTATGTCTGTGCTTTTACATGGAATAAGTGATTTCGAGAGAATATCGGACCATGCTATCAACATCGTTGACTCAGCAAAGGAAATGCACGAAAAGTCACTGGAATTCTCTAGGAAAGCCATGATTGAAATGGAAACTATTACTGGTGCAGTCCGAGATATAGTAGTTAAAACTGTGGACATTTTCAGTGCAGAAAATATAGATGAAGCTATTCACGTTGAACCGTTGGAAGACGTTATTGATGGTTTAACCAAGGAGATTAAACAGAATCATATCAAGAGACTCAGAAAAGGAAAATGTACTATTGAGCTTGGTGTGATTTTGGAGGATATCCTTACAAATCTGGAGAGAGTATCCGACCATTGCTCTAATGTGGCAGTGGAGATGATTGCCATACATGAGGGTGGATACGATACACATGAGTACTTCAATTCGTTAACCGTAGAGGAAAAAGAAAAATTTGATTCTGAATATCAGAAATTAAAAACCTTGTACCGCATAGACAAGGATGATGATAGAATAGAAGAAGATACTGAGGATAAAACTGCTAAAGATAAGAAGGACAAAGACAGTTTTAAAAAGATCAAGGATAATAATAAAGACAAGAAAGATAGAAAAGACAAGAATAAGGACAAAAATAAAGACAAATTAAAGAAGAAGGATAAGGTGAAGGGTTAATGGCATTAATCTATATCGTTGAGGACGATGAGAGTATTAGGGAAATAGAAGAATTTGCATTGAAAAACTCTGGACATAAGGTTTTGGGATTTCCAGATGCAAAAAGCTTTTATAAGCAGATGACAGAAGTAATTCCAGATTTAGTTCTGTTGGATATCATGCTGCCGGATGAAAATGGAAATGAGATTGTAAAGAAATTAAGGAGAAACTCTAACACCAAAAAACTTCCAATTATTATGGTAACTGCTAAGACTGCTGATATTGATTTAGTGAAGGGTCTGGAGGATGGAGCAGATGATTATATCAAGAAGCCATTCTCTGTGATGGAATTAATCTCCAGAGTAAAGGCACTCCTAAGGCGTACTGAACCTGAGGAAGTAAAATCAATTGTATTCGATGAATTGACCTTGAACAATGAAAAGCATGAGGTTACAATCGCGGGAAAAGTCATAGATTTAACTTTTAAGGAGTATGAGCTATTACAGTGCCTTTTGATTAACAGAGGGATTGTGTTAGAGAGAGACCGCATTATGGAAATAGTCTGGGGAACTATGTATGTGGGTGAGTCCAGAACACTTGATATGCATATAAAAACCCTTAGACAAAAGCTTGGAGATTATGGCAGCAGAATACGAACAGTAAGAAATGTAGGATATGTAATTGAATGAAACGAAAGATTAATATAAGGTTGGTATTAATTGCAATTCTTGCAGTTATTGCTTCAACAATAAGTACTACAATTGTATATTATAGTTTGTTTCAACGGCAAATAAGAAATGACCTCAGCATAAATGCTAAGCTTTTAAAGGATACCCATTATTTTGAGGCTGCTGATGTTGAAAATATGGATATGGATTTGTCTACAGATATCGGTGAGCTTCGAGTTACCTGGGTAGATACAGATGGAACAGTCTTGTATGACAATGATGCAAGTGCAACGGAGCTGGAAAATCATTATGATAGACCAGAAATTAAAGAAGCATTTGATACAGGTGTTGGGGAAATAGTCAGAAAATCTGACACAATGAATAAAAATACATTTTATTATGCATTGCTTCTGGACAATAACACTGTGCTTCGTGTATCAACGGAAGCAGAGAGCATATGGTCTGTTTTTATTGCAGTCTCTCCAATGATTGTGGTTATAGTGTGCATTATAATGGTTGTCTGTGTAGCACTTTCTCATATGCTTACTCGACAGCTTATAACACCGATAGAAACTATGGCTGAGAATATAGAGGATACGAGCCTCGAGCCGCCCTATAAGGAATTGGTTCCTTTTGCCAGTATGATTCGAAAACAACATGCTGATATATTGTCGGCAGCAAAGGCGAGACAGGATTTTTCAGCAAATGTGTCACATGAGCTTAAGACACCCCTTACAGCAATATCAGGTTATGCTGAGCTTATAGAAGCCGGCATGGTAGATGAGGAGAAGCAGGCACATTTTGTAAAGGAAATAAGGAAAAATGCAAAACGTCTGTTATCCTTGATAAATGATATTATCCGCTTGTCTGAGCTTGATAGAACAGAGAAGGAATCAGCATTTGAGAGGCTTGATTTGTATGAGGTGGTTGAGGAGTGCATGGATGCACTTCAACTCAATGCCAAGAACAGGCAGGTGTCAGTGGAATTTGCAGGCGAGCACTGCAATATTCGTGGAAACAGAGAGATGATTCGGGAGCTTACGGACAATCTGGTACAGAATGCCATCCGTTACAACAAAGTAAATGGTTCTGTCTGGGTGACTGTGGATGGCGGTGATTCACCTAAACTCATTGTCAAAGACAATGGAATTGGAATTCCTCTCGAGGAACAACAACGTGTCTTTGAGCGCTTCTACCGTGTTGACAAGAGTCGCTCCAAGGCCACTGGTGGTACCGGTCTTGGCCTCGCTATCGTGAAGCACATTGTGGAGATTCACGACGCCAAGCTTGAGCTTCAAAGCGCTCCCGGGGAAGGTACCACTATCTTCATCTATTTCTAACTTCACAAATAAACCTAAGAAATCAAGTGGCTACGGGATTTTTCCCTGGCCACTTTTTGTGTGTTTGAATACACCAAGGGATATGTATCAATCCTGAGACAGACCTTAGAGTAAATCTCATAGATTTGTCAGATGTTTCATTTTGCCTTCAGGGAAGCTGTACTTCAACCGCTTTGACAATGGCGCCCCAGTGTCCGCTCCACTAAGTACAAC
>CAMFPD010000096.1 GCA_945971355.1 uncultured Lachnobacterium sp. | reverse complement strand
TTATCAATTGTCTTTTTCTCTGAAACACCTGCATATTTTAAAATTGCAAGTGAAAGCTTGTCATTAAAAAATCCATTGAATAAATCAAGGCTTGTACACTTATCTCCTAAACTATCAACGAACTCCAAAAGATATTTTACTATATCATCCATGGTGTATTCTGGAAGAAAATCGATCATAATCTGACATTTTTCACCTTCTGCCACCGCCACGGACGCATATCTGCTTATCTGAAAAATCGGGATTCCGGAAACACCATAATCAGCTAACTGCAATTCTCCTCTTTCACTACAAACCTGAGTATCCTTTACAATAGCGGAAACCACCGCATCACATCTGACACCTGAGGCCTTCTTAAAATCAAAGCCATGACATTTTAGTCCGCATAGTGCTGGCACAATATTAGTAAAACTATGTCCCAAAGCTTTAATTATCGGGAAAATACTGCCATCACTTCCAAGCTTTGGACTTGCTGTGAGTCCTGTGGCAATCACCAATTTGCTGCACACATACATAAACCCATCCACATATATTTTAAAGCCCTGAGAGATTGGTTCAATACCGGTTACATTTACGGATGTATATGTTTTAATTCCAAGCTTCTTTGTCTCCATTTCAAGAGCCTTTAGTATAGATGCCGCCGACTCAGAATTAGGATAAAAATATCCATTTTTACTTTTTGGAACAATTCCAAGACCTCTGAAAAAGGAAATAGTATCCTTCTCTGCAAATTTATGAAAAGAGCTGTGAATTAAATCAACATTCCCACGAAAACACTCTTCATTCAGTTTTGCATTTGTATAATTGCATTTGCCATTTCCTGTAGCAAGTATCTTCTTACCTGGCCTGTCCTTATGTTCAATTATCGCCACCTTTTTTCCGTTTCTTGCCGCTGTTATTGCAGCCATAAAGCCTGCAGCTCCAGCACCAATCACCACAACGTCAAAGGTTATGAATCCTTTATTGGTCATAATACACCTCATTTTATTCTCGCGTAACATTTTAGCATAAGGGTATTAAACATTCAACCAACTAGCTGGAATAACTCTCAAGGAAATCATATAACTGTTCATCATCCATTATTGGAAGTCCTGTTTCAATTTTCTGTTTAATCTCTTCTGGAAGCTCATCATATAATATACCAGTCTCCATAAAAAGAGAGTTGTCATTCATATATACTTCAAGCCTGCTATCCACACACTTAATAATATACTTATAATATTCGTTTTCATTATCCACCTGAATGACAGCTTCAGTTTCATTATATTCAGTTGTAGTCTCTGCGAATTTGTTTTCTTCGCTTCTTATGCTTAGTGTAAGCAAAATTATCACAGTAAATGATAATACAATAAAACAGATACTTATATTTCGATTCATCTTAATCACCTGATATAAGTATCTGCATATTATTGTATTTTATTCAGTTTTTTTTATAGCAAATGAACCTTCCTGGCAATTTTTATAATTAATGCACCCTTAGGAAATTTACGAATTTCCTCCTCCGTAAGCCCCTTCAAAAGAAGAAGCATCACTGCATATACTATTACTGCAACAATAATTGAAACAATTAGAGAAATTGCAACAATTTTGGTAAGCGCAAATAATCCCTTGTATACAAAGAATGTAATGACTCCCATTATCAGAGAGCAGATTGCAGGAATAAGGAAAGTCTTCACAACCTCCTGCCTATATCCACTGTATCTTGCAAGTGCCCTTGCATTCAAAAAACACATCAAAAGTGCAAAAAAAGCATTTGAAATAACAACGGCATATATATTTAATCTGAAGAAAAGCATAAGAGCAAGCAAGAGCAATATATGCGCCACAAGTGCTATTGCTGCATTTACAACAGGAACCTTCATTCTGTTGATTCCCTGGAGCAAACCGTTTGACAATGTGGACATAGAATAAAATATAATAGCCACAGCTCCAACCCACATCATATATGTGGCAAGATCAACGGTGCCAATTGTACTTGGAAACAACAACGTAAAAATAGGTGTTGCAAGTACTGCCATTCCTACAGTACACGGGAATGCTATAACCATAACAAACCTCATAGCTGCATTAATCTGTGTCCTAACCCCTGCCTTATCACCGCTTGAAAAACTAGATGTCAACGTTGGGACAGCCGATGCTGCCATTGCCGATGCAATAGAGATAGGAACGTTTGTCATAAGCTTATACTTACCAGAAAATACTCCCCACCAAATTTCAACATCATTATTAGCATATCCTTGCATCAAAGCAACCTTTTTGAATATACCCTGATCTATAATTCCACTAATGTTATAAATAGTGGTACTTAGAAGTACCGGAATAATTGTAATAATCAGAACCTTCATAGTATATGCAAAAGAATCAACCTTCACATGACGGTCCTTCTTCATAATACGTTTGAAAACTCTGAGATATACTGCAAAGACAAACAATACAAAAAGCAGTGCAGCAACTGAACCAAGATTTGTGCCAAGCGTTCCACCAGCTGCTCCATAGGCTGCAGCATAGTGCTCTTTATCCCCCAGCACAGCACCTGTTCTGGTTCCAACCCTATACAAAACATAGGCTGCCCATATACTTACAACAGCATTTACAATCTGTTCAATAATCTGAGAAACCGCACTTGGCATCATAGTACCAAGTCCCTGAAAAAAGCCTCTGATAACACCAAGAATCGCAACAATCACAAGGGCTGGTGCAAGTACTTTCAGTGCAAATATACTATTAGGCGTACTAAGCATGGTTTTTGTAAAAAACTCCGCCCCAAAGAAAACAATCACTGCTACCACTGTTCCTGATACAACAGCAAACAACAGCGCACCCTTAAATACCTGATAAGCAGTTTTAAACTGCCCCTTTGCCATTTTTGCTGAAACCAGTTTTGAAACAGCAAGCGGTAAACTATATGAAGAAATAATAAGCATTACATTATACACGTCAAACGCACATGCATAGTAGTTATTTCCCACATCACCGATAATTGCAGTCATTGGGATTCTGTATATTAAACCTATTATTCTGCTTATTATAGATGCTATTGCTAAGATTGAACCCTGTACTAAAAAGTTCGTTCCCTTAGTATTTGACTTAGCCATTAAAAGTTACCTCTATTTCTTAACGTGTAATTTGAAGTTCCTCAAGAATCTCTCTCTGTCTTCTTTCCATAACCTCTGCTTCCTCTGGCTCCATATGGTCATATCCAAAAAGGTGGAGCATACTGTGTGTAATCAGAAATGCAAACTCCCTAAGTTCACTGTGACCATATTCTCTCGCCTGTTCCTTCACCTTGTCCACTGAAATAATAATATCACCAAGCATAGCCTCTCCTGTGTCGGGATTAAAATCATCCTCATTCTCCTCCATCAGAAAGGAAAAATCGCCAGGAGCATCATAGGAAAGCATAGGAAATGACAAAACATCTGTAGGTCTGTCAATCTCACGATATTCTTTATTGATTATATGAATTCCTTCGTTATCTGTCAAAGTAAGATTTACTTCTGCTTCATAAGGAAATTTTTCACGCTCGATACAGTAGTTTACTACTTTTTCAGCAATTTGTTTATAGTCAAATGTAAAATCAACTTCTACCTCTTCCTCAAGAAAAAAACTCATCTAAGCATTTCCTCCTTTGTTAGATATTCTCTGATTACAAGAAACTGGTTCATTCCAAGACCTGAATTATCATATATTCCAGATGACGAAAACTCATTTAAGGTCTGATAAATAATCATTTCCCTATTCCATTGGCTAAGGCCAACATCCTCTTTCATTTTCTCAAGCTTTATAACCAGCGCATCTACAATATGTACAAGAGCTGATTCAGGAGTGGACGGTTTTTCTTCCTCACCATAGTATTCCGAAATAATCTGAATAACTTTTTCTGGAAAACAAAGTTCTTCTGCCTTAAGTATTCCCTTTTCCACATGAGGTTCTCCCTCCCACTTTCCAATTCTGTAATAAAAGCCAGCCGCTGCACACAGATTCATATCAAGTCCTGCCGCCTTTGCACATCTGTATGCTATATCCGACACTCTGAGAGCGTGTTCATACTCAAACTTGGAATAAGCCTTCAATTCTTTTACCTGAATATAATCTTCAGATATAATATCATATGTGCAATTTTCGCACTCCGCTTTTGATGCAGGTATTATAAATTTACAAGTAATAAAGGCAAACACAACTGCTATAGCCCCATTAATCAAAGAGTAAAAAATTATATTATTGTTAATCTCTTTATTTGCAAAATAATAAAAAAGATTAGGTAAAATGGCGCTAACACAAAATGTATTGACAAAAAGACTGTATTTTAGTTTTGTATTCTCCATTGCCCTTGCAATAACAACACCAAGTAAAAGCAATAAAATGTACAATACCAGCTCGTTGAAATCCCCAGTCTGTATCATTCCAAGCAAAACCACCAGATAAATTCCCATAAAGAATGCTAACACTTCGTTTCCCACTGCATACAGGATAAACGAAAAAACAATTACAGGCTTACAGTAAGACTGCTGAAACCAGAATACATACGCTATAACACAACATGCCATATACCCAATTGCAACTTTTCCAAAGGTAGTTTTAGAATTGTTTGATATATATCTTCTTTTTCTGTCATATTCCAATTCAAAAACAGCAAGAGATAGAAAAATAATATCAATAAAAGCCACACATATTATCTCATCCGGATAAAGACTTTGCATATAACAAAACAATCCTGATAAAAGAAAGGTTGACACAGCTATACATAAAATAGGAATCACCCTTCTCATATTAATTCTTTCTCTCAATTATTCTTTCTCCCGCTTTTTCTCTTGTTTTTCTCTTGTTATTAGCTTTGCTTTCATAATCATCATAAGCCTGTACAATTTTTTGAACTAATGGATGCCTTACAACATCCTTACTTGTCATATTGCAGATTGCTATATCATCAATATTTCTCAATACCTTAAGTGCCACATCAAGACCTGATTTTGTTCCGGGAGCTAAATCCTTCTGTGTTGCATCACCAGTTACAACCACCTTCGACCCAAAACCGATTCGTGTCAGAAACATCTTCATCTGTGCTGGTGTAGTATTCTGAGCCTCATCCAGAATAATAAATGCATTATCCAGTGTTCGTCCTCTCATATATGCAAGAGGAGCCACCTCAATAAGGCCCTTTTCCATATTGCGCTGAAAACTCTCCGCTCCCATAATCTGATATAATGCATCATAAAGAGGTCTAAGATATGGATCTACCTTACTCTGCAAATCTCCTGGTAAAAATCCAAGTTTCTCACCTGCTTCAATGGCAGGTCTTGTAAGGATAATACGTCCAACCTCTTCATTCTTGAAGGCTGTTATGGCCATTGCCATTGCAAGATAAGTCTTTCCAGTTCCTGCCGGTCCCATACCAAAAACAATCATTTTGTTTCTGATAGCATCAACATATTCCTTCTGACCTATAGTTTTTGGCTTTACCGGTTTACCAGTTATAGTGTGGCATATTATATCCTTATCAATTTCCACAATCGAATTGCCCTTATGCTCCTCCAACAAAGCAAGTGCGTAATTCACATTCTGTTCAGTGATAACATTGCCCCTTTTTGCAAGTTCAAGAAGCTGGTTAAAAACCTCCATTGCACCCCTTGCATTTATCTCATTACCAATTATTTTAAGCTGATCCTCACGGAGCACAATTGTCACTCCCAGAGTTCTCTCTATCTTTTTTGCAAAAGCATCAAACTGTCCAAAGACATTCTGTACATGTTCTCTTGGCATACTCATTGCCACTTCATTCAAACTCATATATTTACCTTCCGTTTAATAAGAGTATTTTACAATGGATTCAATTGTCTTCAGATGCACATTTAAGTACATACAATTTCCCACTTTATCCATAATAACATTTTTGGATAAAATTAAAACCCCATTTTCTTCCAAATCCAAAACATATTTGTCTAATGCTGCCTCGGCCAGTTTTTCCATCATATAGTCATCCTGTTCCAGAAATCCAATACTACACGGAAAACTCTCTGAATATTCCCTATCCACATATCCCAATATATCAGCATCACTTTGGGTAAAATATGTATCCTTCACTTCTAGGTTATCATCAAGAATTTCCTGTTTCGAATCAACTAACACATCCCCCTTCATAACCACATCTCCAGCCTTAACTAAAGGTGTCCCTTTGCGTGTGATTATACTATACACAATAGCATCCTTTGAAGCCACTATGCTTCTGCATCTGTTATCCTGTATTATTTCAGGGTTTGTAGCTTCTCTAACCTCCACATAAAGAACATTTCCATTTATCCCTATAGAACTCCATGTGATATTTGTAAATTTATTTTTTAACAAACATTCAGCCGTTGTAAAATCATAACCCCTTATCCATGTATCAACACCAAAATTATTACTATTCATATACCTTTCAATACTTGAATTCATTTGTTCATCACCGCCTGTGACAACCACATCCGCAATCTTAAGAGTCTTCCAATATAGAAAAAGTGTAATAACTATAAATGGCAGCAGACAATACCAATACTTCATAAAAGGCTTATATAATCTATAAACGCCTATTCTATTAAGTACTTTGGATTTGGTTCTTGTCTTTTTTAAATGCTTTTTGACCTGATAATAATCATTTGTATTAATTATACAAGTGTATTCCTCTGATGAAACAAATTTCAAATCGTATAATTGGATATCATTAATTGAGCATAAATTTATGAACCTACGAACATTATTTCCTTTTAACGATATTTTAATTCTACTCATAGGCTAACAAAGGAAATTTGTTCTATATACCCTTCCACAACAATACTGTCCTTTGTATACTCTGAAATTGACATATTTCTCCCCTTAACAGAAATAATATTTGACTTAGAAAGAATTTCCACCAGTTCATCATTAAAACATCTGATTCCCCTATGGTTTTCTATAATCAACTCCAAGTTACCGTACATTGTGACATATGGTATCCCCAATACGATATCTTTTGGAAGTTCAATAGCATCAAAAATTTTACTCATATTTAATTATATGAATTATAGGTATATCCAATTACTATTTATGATATGGTTCATTGTTCATTATCCTAAAACCTCTGTAAATCTGCTCTAAAAGAATCACTCTCATAAGCTGATGGGGAAATGTCATTTTTGAAAAGCTCAGTTTCATATCTGCCCTTTTTAGCACATCATTACTAAGCCCCAAAGATCCTCCAATAATAAAATATATATGACTTTTTCCAGTCACAAACAAATTATTCATTTTTTCAGATAGCTCTACAGAATCAAGTTGTTTTCCCTCAATTGCCAGACATACTACATAGCCATCATCCTTAATAGCTTTAAGTATTCTTTCTCCTTCCTTATCCTTGACAATATTTATCTCAACCTCGGTAGACTGTTCCTCAGTCTTTTCATCAGCAACCTCTACAATATCAAGCTTTGTATATCTCGATAATCTTTTGGAATATTCCTTGATAGCCTCCTGATAAAATTTTTCTTTTATTTTTCCTACGCATATTATAGTGATTTTCATACCCCCATTGTACCATATATAGTAAATATATTCCCTCATTTTTCATTATGAATTTCCTAATTTCTGAATTACCAATGTGTTGCTTGGGTTGTGACATAGCCTGGATTGATTTATAATGCGGCGCTCTGCACATGTTGACCTGTTTATCATATTTTATATTCACAAATATATATACACCACTTCTCAAAAACCTAGCCATAAAGCC
>CAMFPD010000095.1 GCA_945971355.1 uncultured Lachnobacterium sp. | reverse complement strand
ACACTGCATATCGTCGGCAGCGTCAGATGTGTATAAGAGACAGGCCTAATGCTGGCACAAGCTTCATATATAAGATGTTAAGAAAAAAGAATATAACAATCAACAAAAAGAAGGCTACCGGGAAAGAGATTATAAGTAACGGAGATGTAGTTAATATTTTCTTTAGTGACGAAACATTTGAAAAATTTTCTACGAATGATTCAGAATTAAAAAGCTGTTTTGAAACTCTCTCAACGCTTGATTTAGCCGGACTTCAGATTATTAAAGAAACAGCCGACATACTTGTTGCAAATAAGCCTGCAAATATGCTTTCACAAAAGGCTGCAGACACTGATATTTCTGCAAACGAAAGATTGATTGGTTATTTGATAAAGACAAATCAGTTGTCATATGAAGACTATAAAACATTCAGGCCTTCCGTCTGCAACAGATTAGACAGAAATACAACCGGTCTAATTCTTATGGGAAAGACCTTAAATGGTCTACAGGGGCTTTCAAAAAGCTTAAAGGATAGAAGTATCCGCAAATACTACAGAACCATCGTCTCCGGAGAGATATCAGGAAGTATGACCATAAAAGGATATTTAACGAAAAATACTTCAACAAACAAAGTGACCATAACAGATGATAAAATAAGCGAGGATTCCCAGTACATTGAAACAGCCTATAAGCCCGTTTCATGTAAAAACAATCTAACCTTACTTGAAGTTCATCTAATAACAGGTAGAAGTCATCAAATTAGAGCTCATTTAGCCTCTATAGGTCATCCAATAATAGGGGACTATAAATACGGCAATGATTCGATAAATCGTCTTTACAGAGACAAATACAAGGTCAAATATCAACTGCTTCATGCCTATCGAATTGAATTTAATGATGAAAATCAGGTGATTGCACCTACCCCAGAAATATATAATGAAATCATGAGGTAAAATATATGCCAACATGGAATTCAAGAGGTCTTCGAGGTTCAACCCTAGAAGACCTTCTTAACAGAACAAACGAAAAATATTTGGAGAATGGACTTGCCCTAATTCAAAAAATTCCAACCCCAATAACACCTATAAATATTGACAAGAAAAGTAGGCACATTACTCTTGCATACTTTGACCAGAAAAGTACAGTAGACTACATAGGAGCAGTGCAGGGAATACCTGTATGCTTTGACGCAAAAGAGTGTAATACCGATACCTTTCCCCTTGCAAATATTCATGAACATCAGATTAGATTCATGGAAAACTTCGAAAAACAGGATGGAATTGCATTCATTCTTATCTACTATACCCATAAAGAGGAATTCTATTACCTGAATTTTAAACAATTACAAAGCTTTTGGAACAGAGCAGAAGAAGGCGGTAGAAAAAGCTTTAGGTATGATGAGTTGGATTCATCATACTTTCTTCCAAAGGTAAACGGAATACTTGTTCCATACCTGAATACTTTGCAAAAAGATTTAGAATCTAGGGATTGACAATATATACTTATTTACATATAATATTTTTTATTTCACGTGGTAGCACGATACCGCTTTACCAAACGAAAGTGAGTTTAAATTATGAAAAATCAAATGTTACATACACCTGATGGTGTAAGAGATATCTACAATGGAGAGTGCAAGAATAAACTGTATCTTCAGAACAAATTACATAATGTACTTTTAAAGTATGGTTATCACGATATTCAGACACCAACCTTCGAGTTCTTTAATATTTTCAGCAGCGAAATAGGAACTACACCCTCTAAGGATTTATACAAATTCTTTGATAAAGAAGGAAATACGCTTGTTCTTCGTCCAGATTTCACTCCCTCTATAGCCAGAAGTGCCGCAAAATATTATATGGATGAGGATATGCCGGTTAAGCTTTGCTATATGGGAAATACTTTTATCAATTCTTCTGATTATCAGGGAAGATTAAAGGAGTCAACCCAATGTGGTGCAGAGTTGATAGGAGATAACTCGACTGCTGCAGATGCTGAAATTCTTTCAATGGTTGTAGATTCACTGCTTGAATCAGGATTAAAGAGATTTCAGATTTCTGTAGGACATGCACAATTTTTTGCAGGATTAATCGAAGCCGCAGGAATTGATGCAGAACAGGAAGAAGTATTAAGAGAATTAATATCAAATAAAAACTTTTTCGGAGTTGATGAATTCATAAAGGAGCTTAATCTTAATGATAACCTTAAATACCTGTTCAATCTTCTGGGAAATTTCAACTTCAATACAGAGGATATTGACACAGCCAAAGAAAAGGCCTCAGATTACCCTATAATTCTTGAAGCATTAAAAGGACTTGAGGATTTATCAGAATACCTTAAAATGTACGGAATAAGCAAATATATTTCCTTCGAGCTTGGTATCATAAGCAAACACCATTATTATACAGGTATCATTTTTTCAGGATATACCTTCGGAACAGGTGAGCCAATCGTAAATGGTGGACGTTATGATAATTTGCTAAATCATTTTGGGAAAAAATCACCATCAATAGGATTTGCAATAGTAGTTGATTCGCTTATGTCAGCTCTTGCCAGACAGGACATTGAAATACCTTTTTACTCAAATTCCGCTCTTGTTGTATTTGAGGAAGAAGCTGCTTCAAAGGGAATCGAGAGAGCAACTGCATTGCGTAAGCAGGGGCTTAACGTAGAAGCAATAATCTGGAATCCTGAAAAGACCAGAGATGATTACGCAGCCTATGCTTTGAAATCTAAGATTACAAAAGTTGAATTTATAGAAAAATAGAGATAAGGAATTGGAAACAGACATGGAAGATAATAGATATTTAACTTTTGCCCTGGGCAAAGGACGTCTCGCAAAGAAAACCCTCCAGCTTTTCGAACAGATAGGAATAACCTGCGAGGAGATGAAGGATCCAGAAACAAGAAAACTTATTTTTGTCAATGAAGAATTAAAGTTAAAATTTTTCTTAGCCAAAGGACCAGATGTACCTACATATGTAGAATATGGTGCTGCCGATATTGGAGTTGTTGGCAAGGACACAATTTTGGAAGAAGGACGAAATATTTATGAAGTTCTTGATTTAGGCTTTGGAAAATGTAAAATGTGTATCTGCGGACCGGAAAGTGCAAGAGAATTGTTAAAGCATCATGAGCAGATAAGAGTTGCCACAAAATATCCACATATAGCAAAGGACTATTTCTACAACAAGAAACATCAAACTGTAGAAATCATTAAATTAAATGGTTCAATAGAGCTTGCGCCAATTGTTGGTCTCTCAGAGGTAATCTGTGATATAGTAGAAACAGGCACAACACTTAAAGAAAATGGATTAACTGTACTTGAAGAGGTTTGTCCTCTTTCAGCAAGGGTTGTAGTAAACCAGGTAAGTATGAAAATGGAAAATGAAAGAATCACTAAATTAATCAGTGATTTGAAGACAGTCATTTAATTTGGAGGAAATAATGAAAACATTAAAACTCACACAGGATACACAGAAGAATATTTTAGAATCACTATTGAAAAGAAGCCCTAATAACTACACAGAATTCGAGGGACGGGTTAATGACATTATCACAAATGTCAGAGAGAAAAAGGATGAGGCAGTTTTCTCTTATACAAAACAGTTTGACGGAGCCGATATTAACGCATCAAATGTGCTTGTAACAAAGGAAGAAATCGAGGAAGCATACAGCCTTGTAGATGAGAAGCTATTAACTGTAATAAGAAAGGCTCTTGTTAACATTAAAAAATATCATGAAAAACAGGTTCAGAATTCATGGTTTACAACTGAGGATGGGATTATTCTTGGCCAGAAGGTTACAGCTCTTGAAAAAGCCGGTGTATATGTACCAGGTGGAAAGGCTGTATATCCTTCATCTGTACTTATGAATGTACTTCCGGCAAAAGTGGCTGGTGTTGATAAAATCATTATGTGTACACCACCAGGAAAAGATGGAAAAGTATATCCATCTACCTTGGTTGCTGCAAATGAAGCAGGTGTGGACGAAATCTACAAGGTAGGTGGAGCACAGGCTGTTGCGGCCATGGCATTTGGAACTGAGAGCATTCCGAAAGTAGATAAGATTGTGGGACCAGGAAATATCTATGTAGCCCTTGCTAAAAAGGCTGTTTTTGGATATGTAAGCATTGATTCTATTGCTGGTCCAAGTGAAATACTTGTACTTGCAGATGAGACAGCAAATCCAAAATTCGTGGCAGCTGATCTTCTTTCACAGGCAGAGCATGATGAGATGGCATCAGCAATTTTAATTACTACTTCACAGGAACTTGCTGAAAAAGTATCTGAGGAAGTAGACAAATTTGTTGCACAGCTTTCACGTAAGGAGATCATTCAAAAGTCCCTTGATAATTACGGATATATTCTTGTGGCAGATAATCTTGATGATGCTATTGATGCAACAAACGCAATTGCATCTGAGCATATGGAAGTAGTCACAAAGGATCCATTCTCAGTAATGACAAGAATCAGAAACGCTGGTGCAATTTTTGTAGGAGAATATTCATCAGAACCTCTTGGAGATTATTTTGCAGGTCCAAACCATGTTTTACCAACAAATGGAACAGCAAAATTTTTCTCACCACTTGGAGTAGATGATTTCATTAAGAAATCAAGCGTTATCTCATATTCAAGGGAAGCTCTCGAGAAGGTACACAAGGACATCGAACAATTTGCAGAGTGTGAACAGTTGACTGCACACGCAAATTCGATTAAAGTAAGATTTGAGGAATAGATTGGGAGCAGGATATGTCTAAACGAATTGCAAATATACAGAGGAAAACAAGAGAAACTGACATCTCGGCAACACTGAATATCGATGGAAGTGGTTCATCAACTATTAATACCGGCATAGGCTTTTTTAACCATATGCTTGAGGGCTTTGCCAAACATGGCTTTTTTGATTTGGAGCTTAATTGCGAGGGAGATTTGGCCGTTGACAGCCATCATACAATTGAGGATTGTGGAATTGTCCTCGGAAATGCAATCAAGGAAGCTATTGGTGACAAGAAGGGAATCAAGCGTTTTGGAAGCTGTATACTACCAATGGATGAAACTCTGGTTCTTTGTGCAATAGATTTGTCTGGCAGACCTTATCTGGCTTTTGATGGTGAATTCACAGCTGAGAGAGTTGGCTACATGGATACAGAAATGGTAAAGGAATTTTTCTATGCTGTTTCTTATTCTGCGGAAATGAATCTCCATATAAAGGTTTTAAACTCAGGAAATAATCACCACATGATTGAGGCCATGTACAAAGCATTTGCGAGAGCGTTAGATGAAGCAACAACTTTCGATCCTCGAATTACAGACGTTATGTCTACGAAAGGAAGTTTATAATTGATGGAATATAAGAACATCGTTGCCACCTTATACCTCAAGGATGGCAAGGCAGTTAAAGCTCTGAACGATTTCACTGTAATAGGTGATGTATATGAGCTTTGCCAGATGTACAACGACAGTGGAATTGATAAAATCATAATATTTGATATGTCAACAGATGATGATGAGCATGAGAGAAATGTACATACAATTGAAAACATTAATCGCAATATAGAGGTAAAAGTATGTGCTGGTGGAAACATCAATCGAATTGATGACGTCAAAAAATTATTGTATGCAGGCTGTATTCAGGTTATCTTTAATGCTTCAAAGCCTTCTGCTTTGGAACTTGCGAATGAGGCCAGCAACAAATTTGGAAAAGACAGGGTTCTCTTATCTGTAAATAATGTTGATTTTATCTTTAAGAATCAACAAAAGATTGAGGATACTTTCCATGAACTTCTCGTCATGGACATTGAAATAATAGATGCCATCGACAATTTGACTAACACACCATACGTAGTTTATCTGCCAGAGTTTGATTACGAACAGATTAAAAACATTTTAAGCCGTAACACAGTTAGAGGAATATCCGGAAAATTCATTAATGATCCTACTTCAGACATTATGAAGCTTAAGTCCACTCTTTCTGGTGATGGCATCAAAATGGATAATTTTGAATCAAAACTTAAATGGTCTGATTTGAAATTAAATTCTGACGGAATGGTTCCTGTCATTGTACAGGATTACAGAACTGATGAAGTTTTAATGCTTGCATATATGAATGAGGAAGCCTTCAACAATACTGTAAGCAGTGGAAGAATGACATATTACAGCAGAAGTCGCCAGGAATTATGGATAAAGGGATTAACTTCCGGTCATTTCCAGTATGTCAAATCATTGACAGCAGACTGCGATTTTGATACTATTCTTGCGAAAGTTTCTCAGGTTGGTGCAGCATGTCACACAGGAAGCAGAAGCTGCTTCTTTAATGAGATTGTCAAAAAGGAATATGTTAATAAAAATCCTTTAAAGGTACTTGAATCTGTTTATAATGACATCCTAAACAGAAAAGAAACACCTAGAGAGGGGTCATATACCAATTCGCTTTTTGATAAAGGTATCGATGAGATTTTGAAAAAGCTTGGTGAGGAATGTACTGAAATTGTTATTGCAAGCAAAAATCCAGATTCTTCTAAAATCAAATTCGAAATTTCTGACTTTATGTACCACTGTATGGTTCTAATGGTAGAAAAAGGTGTAACCTGGGAAGAAATTGCTTTGGAACTTTCACAGAGATAATATATTTAAAGAGGAAATAAAATGAGAAAACTAGCTTTAAGCGATGAAATTTTAATGACAATCGACAAACCAGCTAGATATATCGGGAATGAGATAAACTCAGTAGTTAAAGACACATCCGAGGTGGACATCCGCTTTGCGATGTGTTTTCCTGATGTTTACGAAATTGGTATGTCTCATCTGGGAATTCAGATTTTATATGATATGTTCAACAAGCGTCAGGATACCTGGTGTGAACGTGTCTATTCACCCTGGCCTGATTTACATGAGATTATGAAGGAGCAGAATATTCCTTTATTTGGTCTGGAATCACAGGATCCGGTCAAGAACTTTGATTTTCTTGCTATCACACTTCAGTATGAAATGTGTTACACAAACATACTACAAATCCTTGATTTATCACAGATTCCTTTGAAATCTAAGGATAGAACTGACTCAGACCCACTTGTTATCGGCGGTGGTCCATGCTCATATAACCCAGAACCAATCGCAGATTTTTTTGACATTTTCTACATTGGAGAAGGTGAGACTCGCTATGATGACCTTCTTGATTTGTACAAAGAAATGAAAGGTGCTGGAAAATCACGTCAGGAGATTTTGCATGCCATTTCCAAAATCCCAGGCATGTATGTACCTTCTCTCTATACAGTTACATACAAGGATGATGGTACAATTGACCAATTTACTCCAATATATGATGATGTCCCTAAGACAATTAAGAAAGAAATTGAGATGGATTTGTCTACCTCTGTATATCCGGAAAAGCCAGTAGTTCCATTTATCAAGGCTACACAGGATAGAATTGTACTTGAGATTCAACGTGGTTGCATCAGGGGCTGTCGTTTCTGTCAGGCAGGTATGATTTATCGACCAAATCGTGAGAAAAATGTAGCAAGACTAAAAGAGTTGGCAGAACAGATGATAGCATCAACAGGACATGATGAGATATCGCTCAGTTCACTTAGCTCTTCTGATTACTCGGAGCTTGAGGAACTTATCAATTATCTTATTGACGAGTGTGCAAAGAAAAAAATTAACATTTCTCTGCCATCGCTTAGAATTGATGCCTTTTCACTTGATATCATGCAAAAGGTTCAGGATATCAAAAAAAGCAGTTTAACTTTTGCTCCTGAGGCTGGTACCCAGCGACTTAGAAATGTAATTAATAAGGGACT
>CAMFPD010000094.1 GCA_945971355.1 uncultured Lachnobacterium sp. | reverse complement strand
TAATTCATTTATACACACTGAATTTTTCACACTATGAATTGCCTCTCGCAGCGTCATAACCTGACTCAATTTTATGTCACATATATTTCTGAGGAACAAATTTGTGACTGCCCCGTTAAGAATTCATGCGGTAACGGCCGCGTGAATTTAGGGGTTAACTCACAAATTTTTCCGAGGAAATCATATGTGCCATAAAATTGTCCTCAGCCTACACTCGCTGCGACTCAACTTATGAATGTGACTACGAAATAGCATTAGCACCAGCGATAATCTCAGTAAGCTCCTGAGTGATTGATCCCTGACGCGCTCTATTGTATTTCAGTGTCAGATCACTGATCATTTCTTCTGCATTGCTTGTAGCAGAATCCATTGCCTGCATACGGGCTCCATTTTCACTTGCCAAAGCCTCTACAAGTGCTCCATAGAATAAGCTAGTCACATATTTAGGAATAATCATGTCCAAAGCCTCTTCTTCATTTGGCTCATAGTTCATCATGATATTTGAATCCTCTGGATTGATATTGTCTGCATCAATCTCCACTGGAAGGAGTTTGATAAGTTTTGCCTCCTGAGTAACGGTATTCTTAAAATGTGTGTATGCTAAATAGATTTCTCCAACCTCACCCTTTGAGAATGACTCCAACACTCTGTTACAAAGGGCTGCAGCATCTGCGTAAGTTGGATCCTCCATTATCTGTGGTGCGCTCTCCACAATATTGTATCCACGGGAAAGAAGCGCTTCCTCTCCTTTTCCTCCGATAGCATAAATATTTAAATCCTCTTTGTTCCAATCATTTCCAGTAATAAGCTTTACAATATTACTGTTGTATCCTCCAGCAAGTCCTCTGTTTGAAGTGATAACAACAACTGCCTTCTTATCTGAATCACCTGGTGTCAGATATGGGTGATTGATATTTCCACTCTTTGCAAGCATTGAACTAACTGTCTTGTACATGTAATTGAAATATGGATCTGTTGATTCAGCACGTGTTTTTGCCTTCTGCAGTTTAACGGTAGAAACAAGCTTCATTGCCTTGGTGATCTGCTGAGTACTTGAAATACTGCTTTTTCTTCGCTTAATGTCTCGCATTGAGGCCATTTCTTACCACCTACTTTCCGCCGTTATTTGAACTGTGCCTTGCACTCTTCAATGGCCTTTACAAGCTTAGCTTCAAGCTCATCATCCATTACTTTCTTTGCAGCAATTGTCTCTGGAATTTCAGGATACTTTGTATCAATGAAATCAAAGAGTTCCTGCTCAAAGCGTAAGATATCTTCCACTTCAATATCAAGGAGATACTTCTTTGTTGCAGCATAAATAATGATAATCTGTTTTTCAACAGGCATTGGCTTATACTGTGGCTGTTTGAGAATTTCCTTGATTCGAGCTCCCTGTGCAAGCTGCTCTGCTGTACTTGCATCAAGTTCTGAACCGAACTGCGCAAAAGCAGCAAGCTCACGATACTGTGCAAGCTCTACTCGAATTGGTGCAGCAATTTTCTTCATAGCTTTAATCTGAGCTGATCCTCCAACTCGTGATACCGACAAACCAGCATTGATAGCTGGACGGAATCCTGCGTTGAACATCTCTGTCTCAAGATAAATCTGACCGTCTGTAATAGAAATTACATTGGTTGGAATGTATGCGGAAACATCACCTGCCTGTGTCTCAATGATAGGAAGGGCTGTAAGTGAACCTCCACCTAACTTATCTGAGAGACGGGCTGCACGCTCTAATAATCTTGAATGGAGATAGAATACATCTCCTGGGTATGCCTCACGTCCTGGTGCTCTCTTTAATAAGAGAGAAAGTGTACGGTATGCAGCAGCATGCTTTGATAAATCATCATATACGATGAGAACATCCTCTCCATTTTCCATCCACTCTTCACCTATGGCACATCCTGAATATGGTGCAATATACTGAAGTGGTGCAAGCTCAGATGCTGTAGCTGCAACTACTGTTGTATATGACATTGCGCCAAACTCTTCTAACTCATTTACAATTGATGCAACTGTAGAAGCCTTCTGACCGATAGCAACGTAAATACATTTTACGTTCTGGCCTTTCTGGTTGATAATTGTATCAATTGCGATAGCTGTCTTTCCTGTCTGACGGTCACCGATGATAAGCTCACGCTGTCCACGTCCGATTGGCACCATGGAATCGATGGCCTTGATACCTGTCTGTAATGGGGTATCTACTGACTTTCTTGAAATAACACCAGATGCAACTCGCTCAATCTGACGGAATTTGTCTGACTGAATAGGTCCTTTTCCATCTATTGGCTGACCTAAGGCGTTTACAACACGTCCTAACATTGCATCTCCAACCGGAACCTCAACAACTCGTCCGGTAGTTTTAACGGTATCTCCCTCGTTGATATTCTTCTGTGAGCCCAAAAGTACGGCACCAACATTATCTTCTTCAAGGTTTAATACCATTCCATAAACTTCTCCAGGGAACTCCAAAAGTTCTCCCTGCATTGCATTCTCCAGACCATGGATACGGGCGATACCATCGGCTACCTGAATTACAGTTCCGACATCCGCCACCTCAAGCTGGGATGCGTATCTTTTAATCTGCTCTTTGATTACTGAGCTGATTTCTTCTGGCTTTAAATTCATGGAGCGCATTCACCTACTTTCAACTGTATTTTTGTTAATTCGCGGGTAAGATCATTAAGCTTATTCTTAATGCTTGAGTCCACTACTCTATCCCCGATTCGAATTTTCATGCCACCAATAAGTGTGGCATCAACATCAAAGTGCATCTCAAATTCCACATACTTTGTGGTTTCAAGGAGACGCTTCTCGACTGCTGCCTTTTGAGCCTCAGACAGCTCAACTGCAGATGTCACATAAGCTGTTCCTATGTTCTTGTGTTCTTTTACTCTGTCAATAAAGTAAACAAACACACTGTCAAGCTCATTATAATGACCTTTTTCCACAATCATTCTCATGAGACCTACCAGTTCCATGGATACCCTTCCTGTAAAAATATCCTCGATGACCTTGATTTTCTCTTCTTTAACGATCTTTGGATGATTCATCAGTTTGGTCAGGTCCTCACTCTCTGTAATTATATCAGAGACAGCCCTCACCTCTTCTAACATGGAATCCAGCTGGTTGTTCTCGAGGGCCAGTTCAAACAATGCATCACCGTATGTTTTAGATACTAGCTTAGCCATGTTGACTCTCCCATCTCTTTAAGTGTTTCCTCAACCAATGTATCCTGGATGTTTGTATCGATTGAAGCAGCAACCACCTTCTGTGCCATAAGGGACGCAATCTGAATCATTTCCTGCTTCATATCATCCATTGCATGCTTCTTTTCAAGTTCGGCTTCTTCCTGCGCTCTTTTGATGATTCGGGAAGCTTCTGCTTTTGCCTCATCAACAATTTTCGCTTCGTTTTTCAGGGCTTTCTGTCTAGCCTCTGCTAAAATCTGCTCAGCCTCTTTATCAATGTCCTTGAGCTTACTCTCATACTCAGCCTTTAATGCTGCTGCGCTCTCTTTATCTTCCTTAGCTGCATCAATATCATTTGCGATTCTGTCCTGTCTGTCTTTTAACAGCTTTCTTGCAGGATTGAAAAGTAAATATGACATTAATAAGAAAAGGAAAAATACAGCTACAGCAAGTAAAACTGTATCGAAGAGTAGCTGGGCATCAAGATTAAACAAAAATGTATATTCTTCTGCTAGCAATATTCTACTCTCCTTTCCGTAGGATTTTTTAATCCTCCACTAATTAGCCTAATGGATGAACGAAAAGTAAAAGTAATGCTACTACTAATCCGTAAAGACCTGTTGTCTCGGCAACGGCCTGTCCTAAAAGCATTGTTGACATAATCTGTCCTCTTGCTCCTGGGTTACGTCCTACTGCAGATGCACCATGTCCTGCTGCGATACCCTGTCCAATACCAGGTCCGATACCAGCGATAACTGCTAAACCTGCACCGATAGCTGAACATGCTCTAATTAAATCCTGTCCTGAAATATCCATAATATAGATCCTCCTTAAATGTAAGTACATTGTAATTTTGCGCCTTTGGCGCCATTATTTTTGTTCAGATTATTCATCTGTATCACATGCCTGTGTAACGTAAGTCATTGTCAGCATACAGAATACATATGTCTGTATTGCTCCTGAGAATAAGTCAAAGTACACATGAAGTACTGCTGGCCATCCTATTGCAATGATTCTCAACAATCCATAGACAAGTGCCATAATTACAGTTCCTGATAATACATTTGCGAAAAGACGCAACGACAATGAAATCGGAACGGCAATTTCACTGATAATATTGATTGGTGTCCAAAGTGGAAGCCATGGTGGCAGTGGTGAACACATACCAACCCAAATATCCTTTGCGCTCTGATGCTTAGCTTTATTAAATCTGATCATACAGAATGTAATAAGTGCCAGCGCTAATGTTGTACCATAGTCTGCTGTTGGCGGTCTAAGTCCTAGCAAACCTGAAATGTTACTCATCAGTATAAAAATAAATATTGTACTGATATAGTTAACAAATCTTGGTGCCCATTTGCCCATTGTACTTTCAACCATGCCATCAAGCATCTCCACAATCAGTTCAATTACATTCTGGAACCCATCCGGAACTTCCTTCGCCTTCTTGATTTTACGATTGGCAACTATGGCAAACACTACCATCAGCGCCATAATAATCAAGATGCAGGCATGTGATGTGGTAATCCACACCTCCTGCCCGAACACATGCAGAGAGAAGATACCATGAATCATAAAGTCAATATTATCGGCATTTGACGACAATAAAATCGCTTGATTCACATTATCACCTCCTTATTCATTTTTAACTATTTCTTCGTCAGAGGGTGCATCACTTCTCCCTGACAATTTGTTGGCTGCTCTCTGTAACAGGGGCTGTGCATATGCAGATATCTTCAGTCCCAAAACACCAATGAGTGCCGTATACAAATTACCAAATTGAAAATAGCCCAATATAAAAAACAAGACCACAACTACCACGTAGCGTAACACTGATTTCATTATGATCCTGCGATTGGCATTTTTGCCTCCGTCCAAAGTGACGGAATCCAGAATTACTGTAGCCAGATTTATCGCCATGCCTATTGCAATGGCAACTCCATACCAAAGTCCTATGGAATAGCCCAGCTTATCCTCCACAAACCATACGCCGATTATCTGTACTATTATTCCATATAATACTATTCCCCAGACTAATCCCGGTAATGCATCATTGATTCTTCTTAACATTTTTCTTTCCCTTGTTGTCCGAATCTATTAACCTCTTTGCCATCCTATATACATTGTTAAAGCCGGCTAGCGCCCCAACAAAAAACAATGGCACTGCAATCCATGTCACACCAGTCTTATTACCTATCCATACTCCAAGCATAGTGCATATAAAAATTGGTACCAGCATATTAATTCCAAACTGGAAAACCATTACTAGTGCGTCCATTACATCTCTGTTATTTTTATTTTTCCTCATACCTCTCATTATATCATTTTTAGTACTAATGTCCAATAACAAAACATACCAAAAATAAAAAAGGAAAAGCACATGCTTTCCCCTATAATTCTAATTTTACATCTCTATTTGAATGCTCATATTTGCGCAGTTTTACCCCTGCACTTGTAAGCATCTTCTTTGACGCAATTACTCCAGGTGTTTTTTCATACTTGTCACTATCATATACAACCTCTCTGATTCCAGACTGAATAATTGCTTTAGCACACTCATTACATGGAAATAAGGTCACATAAATAGACGCTCCCTCCAGACTTCCGCCTCTGTAATTTAAAATAGCATTTAGCTCACTGTGAGTTGAATAAAAATACTTATTATCCTCACCCTCTCGCTCCCATGTAAATTCATCATCTGAACAGCCTGTTGGAAATCCATTGTAACCCATGGAAAGTATCTTGTGCTCCTGACTTACTATGCATGCCCCAACCTGAGTATTTGGATCCTTTGAACGCATAGCAGACAGCATAGCAATTCCCATGAAATATTCATCCCAGCTTATATAATCCTGTCTCTTTGTAATCGCCATCCTGTTTCTCCTTATTTTGTGCCGAAGATTCTATCTCCTGCATCTCCAAGTCCTGGAACAATATACTTATGCTCGTTAAGATGGTCATCCAATGCCCCAATTATAATATCAACATCTGGATGTGCTTCTGAAAGCTTCTTAACACCTTCCGGTGCTGCAATAATACACATAAAATGAATATTTTTTACACCCTTCTGCTTTAACATATCAAGAGCTGCTGCTGCCGACCCTCCTGTTGCAAGCATTGGGTCTACCACAAATACCTCTCTGTTTGCACAGTCAGCTGGCAGTTTACAGTAATACTCAATTGGTTCTGCTGTCTCTGGGTCTCTATATAACCCAATATGCCCAACCTTTGCCGCTGGGATAAGCTGAAGCATTCCATCAACCATTCCAAGTCCAGCTCTTAATATAGGAACTACTGCAAGCTTCTTTCCTTTAAGTTCCTTTACTGTCGTCTTACAAATTGGAGTTTCTATCTCTACATCAATAAGCTCCAGGTCTCTTGTAGCCTCATAACATTCTAACATAGCTATCTCACTGACAAGATTTCTGAAATCTCTTGAACCTGTATCTGTTCTTCTGATTATTCCTATCTTATGCTGTATCAATGGATGATCCATTACTACTACTTTTCCCATAATTCTTATTCTCCTTCGTTTAGTATTTTTACCAATTTCTTTATTGTCATCCTTAGGCTTTCATAGCACAACCCATAATTTTGCAGTGCTCCGCCATACGGATCTAATATTTCCAACTCATCACCAACAAATTCCGACAGCACATGCACATGTTCTGGATTAACCTCCGGGAAACATTCCAAAATTTTTTCCCTGTGTTTTGATTCCATTGTTAGAATCAGTGTATCCTGTGTTATTTCGTCCAACTCAAGCTGTTTTGAAGTAAACCCCTCTGTACTAATCCCATTACTTATTAATATTGCTTCCGCCTTTTGATTCATAGGCTCTGGAAATTGCACTACCAGCCCTCTGGCCAAAATCTCCACAGGATGCTTCATGACAAACTCCCTCATTATTCCTGCAGCCATGGGTTCTCTGCTGGTTCCTGATTTGGCAACAAAGATTATTTTGTCTACTCCACTCATCTTTGTACCTCCATATATACAGTTTAACAGTTTTGTTAGTTTTCATCAACCGTGTGTATCACCTGATGTCCTGCTGCCTTGAGCATCCTGTTCATGATTGCCTGTCCAATTCTTGGCGTGGCAAAGCTTTCTGAATAAATTGCATTCACTGACAACTCATCACATTCTCTGAGTATCTTGTACAGATGTCTCGCAATTGCATCCTCATCTGATTTGCTTCCCATACACAAAATCACATCTGCATCGTAGCTATCTCTTGTTTCATCTGTTGCTATTACAGCAACCTTATCTCCTGCTGCTTTCTTACTTTTTACAAGAGAATTTATCTTTGCAATCACCTGCTCCTGTGGACCATCTACAATTATCATGTCCGCTTTCGGAGCATAATGCTTGTACTTCATTCCAGGTGCCTTTGGCTTCCTTGTATCATCTGCCGCAATGATTCCCGGGTCTATTATAACTTCTTCTCCAAGAACCTCAGACAACATCTTTGGTGTAATGTATCCTGGGCGAAGCACCATAGGAATCTCTTCTGTCAAATCAATTATTGTGGATTCAATTCCGATTCCCACCTGACCCCCATCAATAATCATTGCAATTTTCCCATTCAAATCCTCAGCCACATGGCTTGCCTCTGTAGGACTTGGACGTCCTGATGTATTTGCGCTTGGTGCAGCTATAAGGCAT
>CAMFPD010000093.1 GCA_945971355.1 uncultured Lachnobacterium sp. | reverse complement strand
TCAACCATCTCCTGAGCGGCACCCTCAGCACGCTTTTTACCATGGTCCAAAAGCACAACTCTGTCACAGTACTTACTGATACTTGACAAATCGTGACTTACAAACAGGATAGTCTTCCCCATTTCCTTGAATTCTTCAAATTTCTTGTAACACTTAGCTTGGAAAAACACGTCTCCTACAGAAAGCGCCTCATCAACGATAAGAATTTCCGGCTCAATATTGATAGCGACAGCAAAAGCAAGACGTACAAACATACCAGAAGAATATGTCTTAACTGGCTGATTGATAAAGTCTCCAATATCAGCGAAGTCAAGTATATCCTGGAGCTTTGCATCAATCTCTTCCTTGCTGAAACCAATCATAGTACCATTCAGGTATACGTTCTGGAGACCTGTATACTCCTGATTGAAACCTGCTCCAAGCTCAAGAAGAGCCGATATTCTACCATTGATCTCAACCTTACCACCTGAAGGATTTAATACCCCTGTTATAATTTTCAGGATTGTAGACTTTCCGGCACCATTAGTTCCAATGATACCAACAGTCTCACCTCTGTGCACATCAAAGCTTATATCGTTAAGAGCGTAATGCTCCTTGTACAGCTTCTTCTTACTAAAGCCCATAGACTCCTTGAGCCGATCCATTGGCTTATCATATAATTTATACATTTTCTCGACATGGTCGACCTTAATTGCGATTTCTTCCATTTTGCCTCTTTTACCTCTCTATAAACGCATCTGATTAAAGTACATCTGAAAAATGAATCTTTAACTTGGTAAATGTGCGTTTTCCAAGTACGAATATTGTTATTGTCAGTAACCAGTAATAAATTGTAAGGCCTGGTCTCTCCCAGAACCACACTCCACTGATAAGGGTATCCCTGTATCCCTGCACGATGTAGTACAGTGGATTAATCTGGAACAAGGTCTTAAGCACATCAGACTTAAGAGTTGTCTCCACGTTCCACATAATAGGTGTTACCCATACTCCAATTGATAATACAATATTGATAATCTCAGACAAATCTCTGAAGAAAACTACAACTGCGCTAGTCAGGTATCCAATACCGATTACATTAATCATCAGTGCTGCTGAGTAATACAACAACTGAAGCAATATAAATGTTGGTCTGTTTCCATAACCAAAACAAATGATAACTGCCATAAGCATAAAGAACATATGAACATACAATGATGAAAGCACCTTAACAAGCGGCAATATATCAATATCAAAAACAACCTTCTTTACAAGATAGGTATAACTTGTAAGTGAACTGGTTGCACCATTTAACGCATCACTAAAAAAGAACCATGGCACAAGACCAGAAATGAGGAACAGCAGAAATGGCGCATCAGTAGCGCCAAGTGACTGACTTCCCGCCTTAAGTCCCTTTTCAAATACGAACCAATACACAAGCACTGTAATTACAGGCTGCAAAAAGGCCCAGAATATACCAAAGAAGGATGCTGCATATCTGGTTTTGAAATCATTACGAGAAAGCTGACGAATAAGCTTTCTATTGTGTACCAGCTGCTTTGCAAATGCAATCAGCGAACCAAATCTTCTAAGTGCTAAAACAACTAACACATCAAGAATCACACATGCAAGAATTCTCATAACCAGCATAAGTGGTGCTTCTCTGTATGCGTCGATAACACTGTCTATTCCCCAATCTGTCACATGAAGCACCAGATATGGGTCCTCACTTGTGCTGACAAAGCTTGTCTCTGATGTCATTTCCACATCAGAAGCCTCAATGTATTCCCCGAGCTTCTCAACTGGGATATCAGCGCACTGTCCCTTGTAGGACACACTCATCTCAGACATCTCGATTTCGTTTTCACATGTTCCCAGATCAAAACGAATATATGTTGTGTCTGCCGGAATCTCAAAGCTATATATATCATCAGACTCATTCTCCTCAAGAACGGCTACGGATATACTTCTCTTCTCCGTAAAAGAAATACCGTCTGGATCCTCCTGATTCCAGTAAAACATCTGAAATACACTATCCTCAGTTGCTTTGATATTTACATTAATATTAACATTCTCATACTTAATTGGTGCTCTGTAAAAAAGCACATAAGCATTCGCAAACACTGCCATTACTACCAACAGAATGCCCGCCAGAATTTTCTTCTTACTCATCCTAAATTTACCTCTCTAAAAGTGTATGTTACTAAATGCGCGTAATCACCCACTTTGTAACTATTCTTAGTATTATACTCTAGTTGGCAGAAAATGTAAACCTAGGCTGAATCCCCAAAATTTTCGTTTATTTCCCCCAAAAAATGGCGCTTACAATCATAAGCGCCACTTTTTCATTGCTATCTTAACACAATCTGATTTGGTGAACTGTAATAAGTGTATATATCACAGCCCATCCCCTTCATCAAATCATACTTTGGTTTACTGCTGTATCCATCAGTCACACCCTCTAATAACCACAAAGGTGCATCAAAAAATGCTCCCTTAGGAGAAACCGCCTCGTAAAATTCAGGCATCATTCCCTGAAAACCATGAT
The DNA here is from genome assembly GCA_945971355.1 of uncultured Lachnobacterium sp. Taxonomy (GTDB): domain Bacteria; phylum Bacillota; class Clostridia; order Lachnospirales; family Lachnospiraceae; genus Roseburia. Next base: position 5,335 of record CAMFPD010000093.1, on the reverse strand, counting down.
GAGCCATCTGAACATAGTCTGCCTTAAGTTCATCCGATGAATACATTCCAAGAATGTAATCTGTCATTATCTGGCTATTAGTAGTATTCCAATCGGCTGCTGCACTACCCACATCACCGCAAAACATCATACTCTCTGAATTTCCTTTAAGCTTAAACATGAGTGCCCCATTATTCATCAGATCATCTGATATTTCATCAATTCTGTCCTCATATGCGCTGATAACCTGCATTTTCAGACCTATCACATCTACTTCATCCCCTCGATGCAGGTATGTATGTCCCGAAATCTTCAGGCTTCTAAATTTCTCCAAAGCACTAAAATCATCCCAAGGTGCATTAGTTTTCAACACCTCCACGGAAGGATATTCAGGCGTATATACCTTATCCACTGTAATACCCTGGGGATCAGAATAGATATCAAGAAATGCTGTTATATGATCTGGGTCTGGATGGGTTAAAATCCATGCATCTACATGATTTCCATAGGCAGCAATAATCTGTCTAAGTCTTGTCTCCTCTGCTTCCCATCCGCCGTCAACAATTACCAGCTGTGTATCATTTGTAATCGTGTAGCATATCTGCCGGTCACCACCAGCCTCTCCATACTGTGTCACCTTCCATCTACCAGCCTTGCCAACCTTAAGGTTTGGAATCATGCTTTGTTGTTCTGCGTTGCCATAGTAAGTCGTCAGACACTGCACACCTACCTTCGTTGCATAAAAGGCAACCCCTTCTTTAGACCATCCATATTTCGGAAGAGTGTTATATTCATTCTCGTCTGTGGTAAGATGGTGCATACCATTCAACTCACTGTTATATAATCTGTAAATAGGAGTTGATCCCCCTGAGTAAAACAAGGGCTGACCTCCGTTATCAACGCTCCAGTCCGGCAGCTTTGTTAACGTATTGATTTCATTTAAGTCTGTGGTATACAAATGATTATGAAGTACCCTATTGTACAATCTATACACTCCAGTCCCAGTTGTAGGCGAATACCATGCCACGCCTTCATATCCCCATCCCTGACTTGTGTAAAGGACATATCTCTCATTTTCATCTGTAGTATACAAATGATTTCCCGTTATCGTATTATACAAGCGATACACCGGGATATAATCTACTTCTGACGCATATCCCTCTGTGCCAGGTGCAATAAATAATCCTACGAATAAGACAAACGAAATTATTACTGCTACAATTTTTCTCATCACATTGCCTCCTGATAAACTATTTCATTTTTATTGTATATTCAAATCAAATACATTCAATAAACTTAATGCAATCTTAAGAAAATTATTACAAACATAAAAACTTCCCACAATCCATAAAGAATTGTGGGAAGTTGCATAATCAGTATTTATCAAGTTATTCTAATTACTATCTGTCATATCTATAAACACCTGAGACAATATCATATTTATTATCCCAGTCATTTCCTGCGCCAAGTCCTGTAATTGTTCCCTTTATTTCAACATCATTTCCAGAAAGAGGAACAATAGATATTCCATCATTTGTAACTACAGGAGTATTAAAGAATCTATATGACTCTTTGTAATCTCCCAAAGTCTTAAGTTTAACATTCTGGAACTTAGCATCTACTGAATCTCCGTCAAGTCTTGCAGAAGCTTCAACCCATGGATAAATCTTTTGGCCTTTACTAGCCATAGACTTAACACTAAGCGCCTCATTTACACCACTTACAACCTCAACTCCGTTGATATATCCTTTATATCCACCATTTTCATCAACTGTAAGCATTAAGTGATATGTTTTTCCCAAATCTCCAACATATGGAGACCATGAATACCGCTGTCCACCAGGATTATTACTATCAATATTCTCAATCATGAATGCAACTCTGTTTCTAAATCTTGCATCCTGAGATGCTGTATCATACTGAAGACCAAAGCTTACTGCTGATGGTCCAATACTCATAACAAGCTTAGCATGGCTACCTGTTCCCGAACCATCTAATGTAACATCAGCCTCAATTGTTGCTGCACTTGCAGTATTAGAGATATTGGCAGTACCAGTTGGCATAACTGTGTAATCTCTCACATATGTCTCAGGTGTGTAGAGTTCTGAAACATTACCTGGGCCATTCTGTCCATAGTACAAGCTCTCTGGAATAGGAGAACCAGTTGCATAGCATTTCATCTGATAGCCTTCCTGATCCCAGCCTACTGTGGCAAGCACGTTATACTCGTTGGCATCAGTTGTCAAAAGATGCATTCCCTTGAGTTCGTAGTTATATAATCTGTATACATTATCTGTTCCTGCAGAATAGAAAACCGGATCTCCATTGTTATCTATAATCCAGTCTGTTCCAGGCATACTAAGAAGTGTATTTATTTCATTTTGACTCATTGTGTACAAATGATTCCGTGAACATGTATTGTATAATCTGTACACAGGTTCTCCCTCTGGGCCTGATGCATACCATGCCACACCTTCATATCCCCAGGCTCCTGTGAGATATAGTGTATCCCTCTCATTTTTGTCTGCTGTAAACAAGTGCTCATGTGTAATTGGACTGTAGAGTCTGTACACAGCAACCCCTTCCTGCGCAGCCTTTGCATTGCTAAAAGGAATAGCTGTAATACAAAGTACTAAAGCCAATACACAGGCAAATTTTTTCATGAACTTCATATATTTTTCCTCCTTCATAAAGCTAACAATATTATATAATTTTCCAGTACTCATGTCAACGAAATTTGTTACCAGAGTACTATTCTTTCTTTTATCCTTTGGGAATTTTTATTTTGATAATTTTGACAATGTTTGGTTCAGTATTATTTTCATTTTATATACCGATATGATATACTTGTCTTTAATGTATCTACCAAAAATATACGAAGGGATATTATTATGACATTATTCAAAATTATAATAACACTTATTACATTATTTCTACTATATTACTCATGTGGATTACATATAAGCCAAATCCTCAAATTAAAAAAATTAAATATGATTGAGAAAATAATAATGGGATTTTTCACATACTATTTTCTACATTTCATAGTGTGTATTCCATTTAAGATAAAACTGGCTCCACTTCATTATGTAACAATAATCTGGAGCATAGCAGCATTAGCACTTCTAGTGTCAGCCGCTATTATCAATATCAGAAATCGTACTATCTTAAATGATCTTTTAGTTATAAAAAAATATGCTTTGGAGCACAAAATCGTTTTCACCTGCCTTATACTCCTTGTTTTGTCTCAGGTAACAATATCCAATTTAAGCGATTTATCAATTGCCAGATGGGACAGAGGTTATTATGTAGGCGACATATCATCATCGGTGTACACAGACACAATAAGTCAGTACGACACCTATACTGGTGAAAAACTGCTTATGTTAAATACAGAGTATCTTCTGGAAACATACCAAAACCATGAAGCGAGTGTATGTCAGATTACAGGACTAAGTGCTATGGAACAACAATGTACTGTAATGACAACTGTAGTTGTAATTCTCTTCATGCTTATCCTGATGCAAATGGGAAATACATTTTGGAAGGATGCCAAAAGCACTGCACTATTTTGCTTCTTTGTACAGATGATACACTTTTTAACCTTTAACATCTCTGTTGAAAGCAGTTACCTGTACCTGCGGGCTTTTGAAGGAAAAGGCATACTTATACTTCTTATACTACCCTGCTGCTTCCTTTACTTTATTCAGGGAGCACTTGACAAGGATAGAAAAAGAGAAGCATTCCTAAAAACAATGATTATAACAATCAGTTCCTTCTGTATAAATATGTCTGTAATTTACATGATTCCATTTTTGCTGGGACCATGTATGATGGGCAGATGTATATGTGAGCGAAGCTTAAAACCATTCAAGCATCTGGTTATCGAAATGCTTCCACTTGTTATAGTTATGGCAGCATACATTGTAACTTCAAGATTTATATTTATATATACATAAATCTATTATAAAATTAGATAATCGTAATGAAAATAAATCACAACATACTCTACATAATTTTCCAAACATATAAAATATACAAATCATGAGGTAATATATGAAAACACTTTTAGATCAAATAGACTGGATGTACACCTTACGAGCACTAGATGAACATTTTAACGGAGTTCGCCTCTCCCTTCTACTGTATTTAATTGCACTTGTTGTACTTATATTTATCGGAAAGAAAAAAAGCAAAGAGATATTTGTATGGCCAGTTATACTAACAATATTTACCGTATTTAATCCACTGATTATGTCATTGATTGCAGATAAGATTGGACTTGCAGCAAGGCTTAAACGTATATATTTTATACTTCCTGTTGCGATACTTATAGCTTATATGGCTGTATCACTTATTAATAAATTTGAATCAAAAAAAATACAGGCCCTTGTTGCCACATGTAGTGCTGTTTTGTTGGCATCAATGCTTTTAATATCTAACACAACAGTCTATGGACATGTATTTGGAAACATCACGAGTAACTTCTGTAAAATGGATCAGGTAGTCGTTGAGATGGACAAACTAATTCACGAGAACATTGATTCTGAGACAGCTAATGTAATGTACACAGATTCAGAATTCTTTGAGATGCACACATATGACCCAACCATAAACTGGAAGGCAAGCCGATACTATATATTAGATTGGCGTATTGACATAGCTGAAGGCGAAGACTACGAAGAATCGATAAACAGATGTCTTGAAAGTGGTGACAGACGCGGTGCCTTAACATTTGTGGGATATACAGGCTTCACTCCTGACAGTACACTGTATCTTGATGCACTTCAAAGTGAACAAATAGATTTCATAATAATTAGTGAAGGTAGTAATCTCCGTGGTTACTATGATCAAATAGGACTTCAAATGATTGAACAGGTAGGAAGTTTCCTATTGTATAAAGTATAGAATATAGCAAACAAAATACAAAGTACAGACTATCAAACATAAAAGGTTGCCAATACAATTAGTACTGGCAACCTTAAATATTGCACTATAATATCACACGAAAGCTAATCAGTGAGAAGTATCACCCAATATGGAGTACTTCCAGCCAGATAATAACCAACACCGATGTGATTATATTTGCTACTAACAATCGGCTCTCTGTGGGCTGGCGAATTCATCCAGGCATCGACCACCTTAACGGCATTTTTCTGCCCCATTGCAATATCCTCAGCAGCTTCCACATAAGCAATTCCATTCTCCGGCAAAACAGAGAAGCAGCTCACACCATCTAATCTGTAATGAGAGAAATATCTGGACACTTCGTTCACTCTTGTTCCTGCTGCAGCTGTAAGCGCTGGTGTGGTAGTCAGTTCCGAAAGACCAAGCTTTGCCCTTTTCGCATTTATTA
>CAMFPD010000092.1 GCA_945971355.1 uncultured Lachnobacterium sp. | reverse complement strand
TTAGTTTTGTTTGCACATCATAACACTAAATGTTGTATTATGCAAGAAATTTTTATCTTCACTATTGTTTTTGACAGAAAATGACGATATAATAAATGTGTATAAATGGATTTATTATGCCCCGTTGCTTACATAAGCATATTTCAAGGATGAAAGGAGGGATTTCAATGGCTAGGATTGACAGCGTGTACGACTACTATATGAGTACATATGCCAATAAAGAAGTTTCGCGCTACGACACTCACAAAAAAAGTGATTTGCGAAAAATATACAATAGAATAGTTAAGACAAACAAGGAATCTCCTCTGTATAAGATATCCAATATGGATGAGGCCAAGAAATTTGCCATAGATATTAAGGAAGGTTCCAAATCAATTCAAAATGTTGTTGCGGCACTGTCTGACCGTTATGGTGGATTCGAAGACTCATTCCAGAAAAAGGTTGCTGTATCGTCTGATGAGAGCAGTGTTTCTGTTAAGTATGTCGGAAACGGTGAAGAAGACAATTCCACTGAACAGTTTGTTGTTGACATAGATAAACTGGCATTGCCCCAGGTCAATGTTGGTAATTATCTGAAGGATAATGCACTTACATTCACACCTGGAAGCTATTCTTTTGATTTAACCACTACAAACACTACTTACGAATTTATCTATAATGTCAACGAAGGTGATACCAATAAGGATGTCCTCAACAGACTTTCAACTTTGATGAACAATGCCAGCCTAGGAATTTCCGCTGAGGTTTTAGAAAGAGGAGATGGTTTTTCTGCTTTATCCCTCACCTCCCGCCAGACCGGATTGAGCGATGAGGAAGAGTATCTTTTTAAGGTTTCACCAGAGGCAACTAACGAATCCATTGTTGCTATGGACCATCTTGGAATTGATAAGATATCGCAGGAAGCCAGCAATTCAGACTTTATGTTGAATGGATCTAAACGCTCATCACTTTCTAATACATTCACTATAAATAATGCTTTTGAGCTTACGCTGAAAAATACCACTGGCGAAAAATCTACTACTATAGGTTTCAAAACCAATACCGAGGCAGTTGCTGACAATATTCAGACTTTGATTGACGCATTTAATGGCATTATCAAAACCGCAGAAAGCTATTCCAATACTGGTGCAAGCGCCGGAAACAAGTTATTGAACGATATGAGTTCAGTTTCAAAATCCAGACAGGCTAGTCTTGCCTATATTGGTCTGATGGTTGCCGATGATGGCCAGATAACCATTGATAAAGATATTTTGTCTGAGGCTGTGCAGCCTGACCGTCAGGAGGAAACCTTCCAGACCCTGACAAACTTTAAGGATTCTGTAGGTGAAAAAGCTAGCAGTGTAGCAATCAATCCTATGAATTATGTCAACAAAATTGTTGTGGCTTACAAAAATCCAGGACATAATTTTAACACTCCATACATATCATCTATCTATGCAGGAATGATGCTTGATAGTAAAATATAAAAAGCAACTCATAATCACATTTTTGTGTAATGAGTTGCTTTTATTGTGGAATTAACCATATTATAATAGCGGTTGAAGATCTCCTACCATATTTGTCTCGAGTTCTCTCAATCTGTCTGCGATTTTCCTGCTCTTTTCATCTGCTGCTTTGTACTCATTCATGTAAGAGCTCAACGACTGTATACCCATATTACATCCTTCTGTCAAAATCTTTGCCGCCTGAGATGTATCATCATTTCTCGCCATTTTGATTGCCGACTGCATCATTGCTGAAGTACGCGCCATAATGTTTGGCTCCTTATCCGGTTCTCCTGCTGTCATCAATAGTTCTCTGCACTCCGTTTCCAACTTGATATGCGGATCATAATACTTATTGATTAACTGGGCCAACTGCCCATCTGTAACCTGTGTTCTGATTCTCTCCATGCTCTCAATTGCCATCTTACATCCACTACTACACTCCTGCAAAAGAGCAATTGTGTCATGGTGCATTGAATTTCCTTTTTGGTTTTCTTGTGAATTGCAAACTGCCATAATAGCCTCCTGGTTTCCTTTACTACTTAACGGATTACTTCTGAGGTAGTATGCACGTTTTGCCAGATTTATATACTTTAAAATTCAAGAAGCTGTTCAGGCGCACAGCAAAGAACTTTAGCCAGCCGAATTACGTACTCACTCTGTGCCTTATTGATGTTTTTTTGTCCCTGCTCATATTGTTGAATAGTCTTTATAGGAATCTGAGTTTTTTCTGCCAATTCTCGTTGTGTCATATTCATTTGATGACGGAACATTTTCAAATAAGTCATGCAACGTTTTGCCTGGCGTAATTCATTCATCCTGTCAACAAACTGTAATATATCCATTTCGTGATACGGAAAGTACATATCTACTATTGTCTCAATAGGCACTTCTTCATCTAAAATCTGAAAAGAAATACCACTGTACCACTGATAATATGCCAGTGCCCAGCCAGCCCAGTATTCAGGACTGCGATTAATTGGCAACTCCACTTCTTTACGATTTTCGGTAATTCCCAGTACATCATATGCAAGCTCTGTGCCAGAACGTCCGGCAATCACTGACACATCTCCCTTTGCAAAACGAAGAGAATACTCGCTATTAAGAAACCTGTCATAAAATGCTCTAACATCCTGTTTCCATTCACATACTGCCACACCAAGCATTGTACCAAAGGCTTTTCTGGAATATTCTACGTATATTTCATCGTATGCGCGGATCATTAGCTTTAACCTCCTCATCTAAAATCTGTACCATGTACAGTTCTCCTTTGACGTATCCCTCTCGATTCATCTCATAGTATTTTCTTCTATCAGTTACATCTCGTCCTTTCTTCCTTGGATACCACTCTGATGCTGATGCAATTTCATAGCCATCCTGTCTCAATGCACCAAATACCTTTTCACTCTTTAACACATATTGCAATCCCGGTTCTCCCAAATGCATTGCATCCGACAATTGTCTCAGGCTGATTGACCCATTTAAAAATTCCTGAGCATAAGTAAAATAACTATCATCTGCGCGATATCCAATAATTACATCTGCATTTGAAGTATCAATCTTAAAATTCTCATGCAAATAACGTGCCGCTTCCTTCGCAATAGGAGTTGAGAGATCAAACGTGCGATTTCGTAATAACAATTCAATCCAATGTAAAGCAGAAAAATCACGAGAATTCAAGTTTAAGATTTCTAAGCCCTCCTCACAGATTCGATATCTATTAGCAAAACCATCTGTATTCTCCCCCACAGACCATTCCTTAGCCAAATCAATATTTTCCGTACAATAAAATCCCAAACCATAGTCATTGTATCTCTTTCCATGCCCAAAGACAGGTAATTCAATTCTATGGTCAGAACCATGATAGATAATTCTCTCCATACACAAGTCCTCCTATAGAAGTACAATCATTATACTTCCACAGGAGGACTGTGTCAACAACCATTAGTTTCCTTTACTGCTTAACGGATTACTCCTCTTCTCAAAAAACATATTATTATCAGGTGCCGCCTTACCATATTCGCTATATGCGCTTCTCTGCCTGATTTCCATCACATCCTCATCGGACATAGAATTCGTGGCATGCTCCTGCTCATCATTCATTTTTCTAAACTGATTGCCAGCTGCTATCGGCGAACCATACATTCCCGGCACCGGCGGCATCCCAGGAAGAACCGGATATACATCTTTCTCTCTATCTTTGCTCATAATAATACCTCCTGTGCAATACAAATTACACTGGAGGTATTATGCGTAATTTATCAAATTATTATGCAGATATTATCAGATAATTAATTTGCTTTTCTCTTTCTTGAAAAAGAAGCCCCTAAAACAATAACACCTGCAATTGTGCCAAATATATATACCATAATAGGAGTATTATCACCTGTTTTTGGAGTTATAGCTGCTTTAGCATTCCCAACAACAGAAGGATTTGCAACAGTCTGACCATTTGACTGAGAAGGTGGCTGATTAGCCTGTGGCTGTTCTGTCTTATCCACTGGTTTTGTATCACCTTTTATCTCCTCAGAAGGTTTTACTTCTTCCTCAACAAATACATATTTACTAAAGTGATTTGTCTCAAAGAACACTTTACCATCCTTTACTGTGGTGTTGCATCTAACTAGTGTCTCATCATCATTTACACGATAAACGACAATTGTCTTGTCAGCCGACACTGTAAGTCCTTCTGGAACAGGAAGAGAAACTGTGATAACACCGCCCAATTCACCACTAATCATGACATTGTCCGCATCTAATAAGTTCAATTCGTATGCGACAAATTTTCCTGTCACATCATATTTCTCAAGAACAGCTTCTACATACTTATATGTCTCTGAAGTGCTCTCAATTTTTTCGCTCGCCATCTTAGTTCCTGCTGGAAGAACGGACTTATCATCTATAATTGCGGCACTGGAAACATTGTCTACGCTTCCCTCGTCTTTGGAATCTGGCATAGAATCAGCTTCATCTTTTACTTCTTCCTTATCGTCGCCTTTTACTTCTTCTTTATCCTCGTCCTTTATTTCTTCCTTGTCGTCGTCCTTTATTTCTTCTTTATCCTCGTCTTTTATCTCTTCTTTATCGTTATCATCAACCTCTTCTTTCACTTCCTCAAGAGAGATATCATCAATACGAACTTCATGCTGGCTTGTTATCTGATTGTCGCCAATCTTACCAAGACATACACTGAAGAATGCTGCTGCATCTGTGTCCTCATTCATTGTAAATGTATCTTCAAATTCCTTATACTCATTTGTAAGATCTACAACATTATCATTTGAGTATACAGCATAGCCTCTATTCTCCTTGCCCTGCATAATAACCCTAATCTGCCTGTCAATGCTTGATTTTGCCTTGAATTTAAGTATGTATGTCTTTCCTTTTTCAAGCTTGATATTTTCCTGTTTAACCTGAACCTTCCAGTCCTGATCGCCAGTATCTTTTACAGTTACAGCTAATGCATTATCATCTTTTAGACTGTCTACAACATAGGTAGCATTTGCCGATGAGTCAACATACACTGTGTAGCCTGTGGTTCCATCATTAAATGAGCCGTTTTTTATAAGTGCATTCTCAACAAGACTTACATTGTCAATCCATGTTGTTCCATTTGTTCCAAAAGTAATTGAAATATCGCGGTTTGCATACTCTGTATTTGAAGGGATTTCAACTGCGAAGTCCTTTTTCTCATTCGCTTTAATATCAAATGTATATGCATGTCCTCCAATATTTACAGTCATTGTATTATCTGCATCTGATTCAACATTAAAACTAAACCTGTAAGGTGTTCCCGAAGCAAATGCAAGCTCTTCCTGAGAAATAACTACAGCAGACTTCTCGTTTCCATCCATTACAACCTTTAATCTTCTGCCATCTGCAAATGGAGTAACAGTGATATCTGCATTTTCGTCATTCGAAACTGTCCAGTATCCTAAATGATTGTCTCCCTCCTGGAAACAGCCGTTATATACGTAATTTCCATTTGCAAGAACTGTTTTTACCTCTTTCTCATTTGGATCAGCATCTTTGATTTTCTTTACTGATACATTACTGATGTAAATATCAGCTGTTGAGCCTTTTGAACCCATATTATACTCAAGACGTCCGTTTGCATCACTTGCATCGCCCATCTTAAATGTATATGCATATGTCTGCTTCTCTGTTGTAAGCTGTGCATCCTGGTGTGGCATATAACTCATATATCCATGATCTGGTGCCTTAATATCGACTCCCATTTCTCTATCAGCAGATGCATACGCATCAAACTGCACCTCATATGTTGCACCTTTCTCAAATGGAAGATTTGGCTGTACAAGCTGCACACTATAATCCACAGTACCCTCTTTTGTAGTCTTAATTGTTATAGCGTTATTGTCGATATCAGCAGTTGCCTCTCCCTCGAGAGCTGTCATGAATTTCCAATCTGTATCATCGGTAAGATCCTCTTCTACCGAAAAATCTCCATTGTTAATGTAATTGCCGTTTGCATCAGGGTCGCGAAGTGTAACATCTTTTACAGGACGCTTAACATCTTCATCATAGCTATCCTTCTGGTAAACACGGACATAATCAATCTCGAAAGGATTGTTTTCAAAGCTTGTATCATCATTTGGATATCCAACCCAGCTACCACCTACTGCAAGATTTAAAATAATGTAGAAAGGCTGGTCAAATGGTGCAGGATATGTAAGTGTTCCCTGTCCAACTGTTGTTGAATACCAGTCACTTTCCTCGTGATAGAGTTTTCCATCTACATACCATTTGATTACTCCTGGCTCCCACTCACATGCAAATGTGTGGAAATCATCAGAGAAATCACTCTCTCCTGCACCAGTTTTAGCTGTTCCCTGAGACTCTGAATGAGGATTTCCGTAATGGATTGTACCATACACTTTGTCGGTCTCCTGTCCCATTACTTCCATACAGTCAATCTCACCACATCTTGGCCACTGACCATAGACATTCTCATCATTTGCCATGAGCCAGAAAGCAGGAAGATATCCCTGTCCCTTAGGAACCTTTGCACGACATTCAAATAGTCCGTATGTAAATGTCTTCTTATTCTGTGTTGAAATTCTTCCTGATGTGTAAGATGTCTTTGTTGTTGTTCCAGGAACGACCTTCTTAATCATTTTAACATCAGAAATTGTCACTGTTGATTCTGGTGTTTCTACATCACCTTCTGATTTTCCAAGATTAAAGTAAATTCCAGCATTCTCATCAGTCACCTCAGGTTTTACTTCATATGTGTACACAGTAGGCTCAGTTGTAATGTTAAACGCTCCCTGTCCATACTGATTATAGTCTGGCGACGTCTTCTGCACTCCAGCCACAATTGTTCTTGCCACTGTAGAAGACGCTTTAAATGAGACCTCATATGTTTCTCCAGCTTCTACATTCACTCCACCTTGAAGAACCTGAACATCCCAAGGCTGACTTCCCATATTTGTATTTGTAATTTCTTTGCTGATTACACCTTCAACCGCACTATCATTAAATGTAGCTCCTGCAATCATATTTGCAGGTTCTTCTGTAAAGCTGATGTCATATATAGTCACCTCAGAAGCTGGTGTATCAGTATCCTCATATTTTCCAAGAGAAATATAAAAATCCGCCGGAGTATCTTTAGGCATGGTAAAAGAGAACTGTATTTCCTGTTCCTCGTTAGCCACAAGCTCCGGTTCACTACCTCCGAACCATTCATATGAAGCACTCATTACCCCCGTCTTAAATTTACGAGTTACAGTGGATTTAGCTTTAAAACTGACTTTATATGTACGTCCATTTTGAAGTTCAATATTTTCCTGTTTCAATTGAACATTCCAGTCTGCACTACCAGCATTGTTGATACTGTATACAATTGCTCCATCTGCAATTTTTCTTGAGGCATCAGCATTTCCGTCTGCCCCTCCCCAATTTGCAATTGTCTCTGTCCAACCTTCAATTCCATTTGCAAAGTCAGCATTTGACAAGAGATTCTCTGCGCCTGTTGTAGTTATCGTCTCAACTTTTTCGACTGGATTAATAATTAACTTTCCATCCTTAACCTGAATATTTTCATCAGAGTCTACATACTCCTGTAACTCATTATTAACCCATCCTTTTTCGTGTGTCTCCACATTCCAATCAGCACGATTTAACGAGTCGCCATCAAATTCGTCACCCCATACTTTTGTGTAACCGTCATAGCTTAAATCCTCTACAGATTTACTTGATACTCCTGCAAAAGTCTGACCTGGTATAGCAGTCAGTGCCATAGCAGCAACAAGAAGAGCCGAAATAACTCTTTTTTTCATAATATACCCCTTTCACGTTATACGGTAGTGTCAAGTTAACTACCTTTTTTATTTTTATAAACCTTATATTTTCAAGG
>CAMFPD010000091.1 GCA_945971355.1 uncultured Lachnobacterium sp. | reverse complement strand
TGGCTTTATGGCCAGTTTTCTGAGAAGATGTATATATAGTTTTGCGTGTATAGATCACGTATATAGGGTGCCATATGAGAACAAGGGGAGCACAACGGAACAGCTCAAGCCGAGAGTATGCCCCTACCCGCGCAATTCCCCATTGCAGATGGCAACACCGTACCGAAATAAGTGGGAAAAATGCTGTCAAAAATCTGAACTACACCATATAAATATGAAACATTTGAGAAGTTCTTTCATTTTCCCTCCTTTACAAAGTAATGGTTGGTTCCATCTTTAATCATATTGATTCTTTCACATATAAGACACATATCCTTCTCCTTAAAATTTCATCTTATTGATCAATTTCTCATAAAATTATCAATACTTTCTAAAATGTCCTTATTCGTTTGATACGAAAAACTATCTGCATTGATATTAATTATTTTTCCAATAATTTCTTCTTTTCTGGAATATTCAGTATATTCTTTAAAATCATCAAACACATCCAATGTTGTACTTAAATGCACTGGATGTCTATTTTCGTTGTATATGCGATTAAGATATCGCTTGTGTAATATTTCCACATCTCCACGAAGCACAAGCGTAAGCACCTCGTAGTTATTCTCGTATGCAATATTATGTAATCTATCTAGCTCTGCTTTATGAAAATTTGCTTCTAAAATAAGGTTTTTGTCAAGTTTACAAAATTCTGAAAATGTATAAAACATTAATTCCATTGTTGCTTTTGATAGTTTCAAATTTTCTTCTCTATTAGAAAAACCAATGGTATCTCCTATGACTTCTTTAATTGAATCTTTATAAAACACATTTGTATCATATCTTTTAGAAAGAATATTTGCAAAAGTAGATTTTCCCGTTGCCAAGTCTCCCGTAATCAATAATAGTTTTTTCATAATCTTTCTCCTTGAAATACAATTATATAATATATTATAAAGTACCCCACAAATTCACACAACAATATTTCTTTGACAGCTGTACAGCCTCCCCAACCGAACTCACCATCCGACTCCATATAAAAAATGTCCTATATCAGCCACTTAAACTGATATAGAACACTTAATTTTTCCAACTCAACTATTCAATTTGTCAACTCGACCTATTAGTTGCACCAGCTTCCTACTCTTCCTGCATATTTGCTAATTTCTTCGCCTGGTCCGCAGCAATACAAGCATCAATTATCTCCTGGATATCTCCATTCATAATCTTATCCAACTTGTACAATGTAAGATTGATTCTGTGATCTGTTACACGTCCCTGTGGGAAGTTGTAGGTACGAATCTTTTCGGCACGGTCTCCTGTACCAATCTGACTTCTTCTCTCAGCGGCTTCTGCATCCTGCTTCTTCTGAAGCTCAAGGTCATACAGCTTTGCTCTCAAGAGGGCAAATGCTTTCTCCTTGTTCTGAAGCTGAGACTTCTCTGTCTGGCTGTAAATAACAATTCCAGTTGGATAATGAGTCAGACGAACAGCCGAGTCTGTTGTATTGACACACTGACCACCGTTTCCAGACGCACGCATAACGTCAATACGGATATCCTTCTCATCAATCTGTACATCAACTTCCTCAGCCTCTGGCATTACTGCAACTGAACATGTAGAAGTCTGGATACGACCCTGGGACTCTGTCTCTGGAACACGCTGTACACGATGTACACCAGACTCATATTTAAGAATTGAATATGCTCCCGTTCCTTTTACCATGAACTCTACTGACTTCATTCCACCTATGCCAGTTTCATCGGCCTCAAGCGTCTCACATTTCCAGCCACGCCCCTCTGCGTAATGCACATACATTCTAAAGATTTCAGCTGCGAAAAGTGCTGCTTCCTCTCCACCTGCACCTGCACGGATTTCCACTACTACGTTCTTATCATCATTAGGGTCTTTTGGCAATAACAAAATTTTTAGTTTCTGCTCAAGTTCTTCTACCCTTGCCTTAGACTCATTAAGTTCCTCCTTGGCAAGTTCTCTCATTTCCTCATCAGACTCTTCCTCAAGCATTGCCAGTGAATCCTCTATATTCTGCTTGCACTGGCTGTACTCCTTGTACGCCTCAACGATTGGAGCAAGGTCATTCTGCTCCTTCATAAGCTTTCTGAATCTGTTAGTATCATTTGCCACATCTGGCTCGCTAAGCAGATTCATAAGTTCCTCATAATGATGTACTAAATCTTCTAATTTATCAAACATGATTTTTACCTCTCTTTGTTGTTATTTGTTACATACTAAAACGTCATATCCAAATGACACCTTTTCAAGAACGCCTCAGCACAGCTACAACATTCCAATAACAACACGATCATTGTGCGCCAGGTCTTTTACTACACGCACATTTGAAAATCCCGCATAAGTCAACATATCTGACACATCCTTTCCCTGGTCATTGCCTATCTCAAACAAAATATAACCATTTTCATTGAGATGGGTTTTACATTCCTTTATTATCTTACGATAAAAAAACAATCCATCTTCCATTCCGTCAAGTGCACCTATCGGCTCAAACTGACTCACCTCCGGCATCAATGTCGGGATAACATCAGTTCTGATATATGGTGGATTGGATACTATCATATCATACTTTTCTGAAAGATTCTCAAATAAATCACTTCTTTCAAAATTTACTGCAACATTATTAAGCTTAGCATTTTCTTTTGCAACATTAATAGCCTGCTTTGAAATATCACTTCCTGTACCTTCAATATAATGGCACTTGTGCAGCATACTGATAATTATGCATCCAGAACCTGTACACATATCCAAAACCTTCATATCCGGTTTCACAAGCTTCAAAGCTTCCTCAACCAAGGTTTCTGTATCCTGACGGGGTATTAGAACGTTACTGTTCACATGAAAAGTAAGTCCCATAAATTCCTGTTCACCAGTTATATATTGTAGAGGGATTCGCTCTGCTCTTTTCTTGATTAAAAATTGAAACTCATTAAGCTGTTCAGCTAAAATTTCATCATTCATATGCATATAGTAGTCCGTCCTACTCATTTTGCATTCTTTTGACAACAATAGCCACGCATCATTTTCAGCCTCTTCGATGCCAGCCATTTGTAGTATCTGAACACCTAATCCGATTGCCTCTTTATAAGTCATTAGTTACACTCTTCTTTCTGCCACATTTTCCAGTCAAAAACAGCCTCAACAGAAGCTATTCCCACCTCAATCATATCATCATCTGGTTCCTTAGTTGTAAGCCCCTGCATCCATAATCCCGGCTTACTCAGCAGATTGACAAACCAGTTATCATAACGACCTGCAAGTCTGATAAATTCGTATGACACTCCGGCAATAACAGGAATAAGTAAAAGCCTTATTACCAATCTGAGAACTTTTGAGTCCACTTGTATAAACATGAAAAATAAAATACTAATCAGCATTACGATAAGAAGAAAACTTGTTCCACATCTCTTATGAAATCTGGAACTTTTTCTCACATTCTCAACATTTAATTCCAATCCATGCTCTATGCAGTTTATACATTTGTGCTCTGCACCATGATACATAAATGTTCTTTTTATATCAGGCATAAGTGAAATAAGAGCTATATACAAAAGGAAAATTGCAAGTCTTATAATACCCTCTAACAACGCAATTAACATTGCAGAATCAGTTATTTTCTGAAAAAAAGATGATATAAAGTAAGGAAGTGCAAAAAACAATCCGAGTGCCAGCACTATTGAAAACACCATTGTGCCTCCCATAAGCGCCTTCTCTTGTTTTTTCTCCTTCTCTTCAAGTTCTGCCTTTTTCTCAGCTGAGAGTCCTTCCTTCTGGCTAGGTTTCTCCTCTTCATCCTCAAAAAAAGATGATGAGTACATAAGCGTATTCATACCTAGATACAACGAATCAACAAAGCTGAATACACCTCTGAAAATAGGCAATTTTCTTATATGCTTAAAGCGATTTCCTGCCTTATAATCCCATACATTTGTCTCAATTTCTTTGTCTGGCTTTCTGACCGATACGGCGTACTTCTCCTCATTTTTCATCATAACGCCTTCCATAACAGCCTGACCGCCAATTCCTGAATATTTCATTTCAAAACCCTCTGCATAAAGTAATAAAGGTTGAGGTATATTGCAACCTCAACCTTATATTAATCACTATTATTCCTAGTTCATACCATACTTCTTGTTGAACTGCTCAATACGTCCACGAGCCTGGCTAGCCTTCTGCTGTCCAGTATAGAATGGATGGCATTTAGAACAAATTTCCACGTGAATTTCTGGTTTTGTAGATCCTGTTACGAATGTGTTTCCACAGTTACATGTAACAGTTGCCTGATAATAATCTGGATGGATTCCTTCTCTCATGATTTTCACCTCTTTTATGTCTTATCGTTAATAAATTACAGCTTCATTCTTTATACCCGTATGCCCGATCCGCATATGATATTTGTTGCAAGAATGACACGTTTCGTCCGTTTACATCCCGATAAACAGCTTAATCATTATAGCATAGTGCTTATGTGTTTGCAATAGATATTTTATAAAATTCTATTTTTCTTTACCATATTTACAAATTCCCTGTTTGATTTTGTATGGGCAAACATATTAAGTATATTCTCAACAGCCTCATCTGAGCGCATTCCGTTGAATGCTTTTCTCATATTATCTACCGCTGCCTGCTCGTCCTCATCAAGAAGTAAATCCTCTCTTCTTGTACCAGATTTAACTATATCAATAGCAGGGAAAATTCGTTTTTCAGAAAGCTTGCGGTCAAGAACAAGTTCCATGTTACCTGTTCCCTTAAACTCCTCAAATACCACATCGTCCATCTTGCTTCCTGTATCAACAAGGGCAGTCGCAAGAATTGTCAAGCTTCCACCATTTCTCATATTTCTTGCTGCACCAAAAAATCTCTTTGGCATATGAAGTGCAGCTGGATCAAGACCTCCTGAAAGAGTTCTTCCACTTGGTGCCACTGTAAGGTTATACGCTCTTGCAAGTCTGGTGATGCTGTCCAGGAGAATCATTACATCATTGCCGTACTCAACAAGTCTCTTTGCTCTCTCTATAACCATCTCCGATACTCTTCTGTGATGTTCTGGTGTCTCGTCAAAAGTTGAGTAAATAACCTCGACATTTTCTCCCTCAATTGCTTCCTTGATGTCAGTAACTTCCTCTGGTCGTTCATCAATCAGAAGAATAATCAAGTGCATCTCCGGATTATTAATCTTAATTGACTTTGCTATTTCCTTGAGAAGAGTTGTCTTACCAGCCTTAGGCTGTGAAACAATCATACCTCTTTGGCCTTTTCCAATAGGTGAAATAACATCAACAACTCTCATTGCAACACTTCCGCCCGGTCTCTCCAAACGAAGTCTCTCATCTGGGAAAATAGGAGTAAGATCCTCAAAGCTTTTTCTCTTCTGAGCTTCAGATGGTGGAAAACTATTTACATTTGTCACATACAAAAGTGCCGAAAACTTTTCACGCTCTGTCTTGACTCTTGTGCTTCCTCTTACGATATCTCCTGTCTTAAGATTAAATCTTCTAATCTGAGATGGGGATACATAAACATCATTGTCACCCGGCATATAATTGTCGCTGCGAAGAAAGCCAAACCCATCTGGCATTACTTCAAGTATTCCCTCCACGATTTTACCGCTGTCAATGCTTGAAAGGTCTTCCCTGACAGCCGCCACCTCGCTCTCATCTGACATTTCCCTGTAAGCAGCTTTTCTCTCTGCTCTTCTAGTGTCATCCTTGTTTTCATCAGTCTTAGCTTCTCCCTCTGACTCTCCTTCAGCGACAGAAGCACTTTCATCGGACTGTTCCAGCTTATCTGAAGACGACTCAGAAGCAGCTACCCTCTCGTCCTCCTTCAGCATTCTATCTATTAGTTCTTCTTTTCTTAATCCTGATAACCCTTTAAGGCCTCTTGCTTTTGCGAGATCACGCAACGCAGTTGCAGAAAGAGTCTCATATTTTTCTCTCATATTTTTATCCATATATTATTCTCCTTAAAATAAAAATGGGATTGTTGCCTGAAACGACTTTGATTCATTGATGAACATATTATAACTCATAGATTTACAAATAGGAACCCCTTTTTTCTTGATTTGTATAAATATCAATGTTATGATGAATTGGTTGTTAATACATAAATATAAGAAGGAGAAAGACCATGGATAACAAAGAAAAAGCATTAAAATGCCACGAAGAATGGAATGGCAAATTAGAAACTATAGCAAAATCTAAGGTAAATTCCAGAGAGGACCTTGCTATCGCATACACTCCTGGTGTTGCTGAACCTTGTAAAGTAATTGCTGAAAATAAGGAACTCGCTTACAAATATACATGGAAATCAAACACTGTAGCTGTTGTTTCAGATGGTAGCGCAGTCCTTGGTCTTGGAAATATAGGTCCATACGCTGCAATGCCAGTTATGGAAGGAAAATGTGTACTTTTCAAAGAATTTGGTAATGTCAATGCTGTACCTATCTGTCTCGACACTCAGGATACAGAAGAAATTATTGAGGCTGTAAAAAACATCGCACCTGGATTCGGCGGCATTAACCTTGAGGATATATCCGCTCCACGCTGCTTTGAAGTTGAGGAAAGATTAAAAGAAATGCTTGATATTCCAGTTTTTCACGACGATCAGCACGGAACAGCTATAGTTGTTCTCGCTGGAATCATCAACGGTTTAAGATTGACCGGCAAGAAAAAAGAGGATTGTAAGGTAGTTGTAAATGGTGCTGGTTCAGCTGGAGTTGCAATCACCAAATTAATTCTCAGATATGGTTTTAAGAATGTAACAATGTGTGATCGTCATGGAATCATTGGGAAAGACTATCCTGATTTAAACTGGATGCAGAAGAAAATGACTGATGTTACCAACCTTGATAATGCATCCGGAACTCTCGCTGATGCATTAAAGGGTGCTGATATTTTCGTTGGTGTTTCAGCTCCAAATATCGTAACTTCTGAGATGGTTGCTTCGATGAACAAGGACTCTATCCTCTTCGCTATGGCAAACCCAGTTCCTGAGGTTATGCCAGACGTAGCAAAAGCTGCTGGTGCAAGAATCGTTGGAACAGGAAGAAGTGATTTCCCTAATCAGGTAAACAACGTAATCGCATTCCCTGGAATTTTCCGTGGAGCACTTGAAGGACGCGCAACACAAATCACAGAGGAAATGAAGTTAGCAGCAGCCGAGGCTCTTGCAGGACTTGTATCTGACGAAGAATTAAATGACGACTTCATCATGCCTGAAGCTTTCGACCCACGAGTTGCTGATGTTGTAGCAAACGCTGTAAAATCACATATCAAATAAAATGTTTTACTCATTGAATCAATATTGCAAAAATACCTTTGGTGAAAAGGTCTACAGACTCTCTCTCGATGGCGGCATGACCTGTCCTAACAGAGATGGCACCCTTTCCACCAAGGGATGTTTTTATTGCAGTGAAGGCGGTTCCGGGGATTTTGCCGCCGATAAAAGGCTCTCAATCCACGAGCAAATTACGCAATCCAAAAAGCTCCTTCTCTCAAAAACAAACTGCACAAAATTTATTGCTTATTTTCAGGCTTACACAAACACCTACGGACCAGTTGATTATCTGAGGCAGATATTCACAGAAGCCATATCTGAGCCGGATATCGTTGCTTTATCCATAGGCACCAGAAGTGACTGTCTATCAACTGAAATACTTGATTTGCTAGCAGAGCTTAATGCTATAAAGCCAGTGTGGGTAGAACTGGGACTACAGACAATCCATAATGATACCCTAAGAGCAATGAACACTCACACAACTCTGGAACAATTTGAGTTTTCCCTAGCCGAGCTTAACAAACGTGGAATTGCAGTAATTGCCCATCTGATTTTAGGTTTGCCTGGGGAGACGAGAGATATGATGCTGGAATCTGTAAAGCATCTGGCAAAGCTTCCTATCTCAGGAATAAAATTGCATTTGCTGCATATATTAAAGAATACAGTTTTGGCTGAACAATACAAAAATAATCCTTTTCCGTTATTCAAACTGGAAGAATATTG
>CAMFPD010000090.1 GCA_945971355.1 uncultured Lachnobacterium sp. | reverse complement strand
TAAGTACTGGAACACCACAGTCAATTACATTCATGTCATAGTTTGCAAGAATGTACGCAATTGTTCCGCCTCCACCCTGGTCTACCTTTCCAAGTTCTGCAGTCTGGAATGAGATATCATTAGTATCCATAATATTTCTAAGCTTTGCAATATACTCTGCGTTTGCATCATTAGAGCCTGCTTTTCCTCTTGAGCCTGTATACTTGTTAAATACAAGTCCTTTTCCAAAATATGCAGTATTCTTCTTCTCCATTACTGATGGGAAATTTGGGTCAAAAGCTGCTGACACATCAGATGAAAGCATCTTAGAATTCTTAAGAGCACGTCTCACTGCAAGTTCTGTGTATTTTCCTGTGAGGTTCATCACCTCAGCAACTGTATTCTCGAAGAATTTTGACTGCATTCCGCTGGCACCAACTGAACCAATCTCCTCCTTGTCCACAAGAAGACATACGCTTGTGAATTTTGGCTCCTTAACTTCAAGCAATGCCTTGTATGAAGGGAAAGCACATACTCTGTCGTCATGTCCGTATCCCATAATCATACTTCTGTCTAATCCGTAATCACGAGCATCTCCAGCTGGCACGACCTCGATTTCAGCTGAGAGGAAATCCTCCTCATCCACTCCATACTCCTTCTCAAGAATATTTAAGATATTTGCCTTTACTCTCTCCTTGATAGCTTCATCCTTGTCATCCTTCTCTGGACCTGGGATGCTTCCGATGAGAAGATCAAGGCTCTCTCCTTCGATTACTGCAGAGCCTTTCTTAGCCATCTGTTCCTGTGAAAGGTGGATAAGTAAATCTGATACTCCAAACACTGGATCTGTTGGCTTATCACCGATACTTACGTTAACAACACTTCCGTCCTTCTTTGCTATAACTCCGTGAAGAGCAAGTGGAATAGTAACCCACTGATAATGCTTGATTCCACCATAGTAATGTGTATCCAGCATAGCAAACTGTGTATCCTCAAAGAATGGAACCTGTTTAAGATCCATACGTGGTGAGTCGATATGAGCACCGAGAATATTCATTCCCTTCTCCATATCCTCCTTACCTACTACAAAAAGTGCAAGTCCCTTTCCATAATTGTTTGCTACGATTCTGTCTCCAGCTTTTACCTGAGCGCCATTAGCAATGAGTTCATCTAAATCCTTGAAACCATTTTTAATTGCGTCATCATATATAGCACTGGTGCATTCACGTTCAGTTTTGCAATCAGAAATAAATCTGCGATATTCCTCTGCAAATTTGAATACCTCATCTCTCTTTTCTCCCTCTGGGTACTTTTCCCATGCGTTCTTTCTTTCCATTTTAATTTATTCCTCCGAATTCTTTGTAAGATTTGCCTGAACGCGGCGATACAATTCCTGTGCAGCATTGTATCCCATCTTCTTTTGTCTATGGTTAACTGCGGCTGTTTCGCAGATAACGGCAAGGTTACGTCCCGGTCTGATTGGAAGTGAATGACAAACCACCTTATTTCCAAGATACTCTGTATATTCTTCCTCCAGTCCAAGTCGGTCATACTCAGCTTCTTTTTTCCAGTCCTCAAGCTTGATTACCAAATCAATCTGCTGCTTTTCCTTAACACACTCAACACCATAAAGTGTCTTTACATCTATAATTCCTATTCCTCTTAGCTCAATAAAGTGACGTGTAATATCAGGTGAAGTACCAATAAGTGTATGATCATTTATTTTTCTGATTTCCACCACATCATCTGTAACAAGGCGGTGACCTCTTCTTATAAGCTCAAGGGCGGCTTCACTCTTACCGATTCCACTTTCGCCGGTAATCATTACTCCCTCACCATATACATCAACCAAAACTCCGTGAACAGAAATGCAAGGAGCAAGCTGTTCACCAAGACAATATATAAGTTCTGCCACGAACTCCGAAGTTGGCCTGTCTGTTCCAAGTACAGGAACATTCTGTTTCATAGCCTCCTCCATAAGGATATCTCCCGGTTTTAAATCACGACAGAATATCACACATGGAATATCAAATTTCATCAATTCACTATATCTATGATGTTTTTCCTCATCAGATAGCTGCTGAATATATGTGTACTCTACGTTTCCGATAACCTGCACTCTGGACTGTTCAAAATGCTCAAAATATCCTGTCAACTGAAGGGCAGGTCTGTTAATGTCACTGCACTCAATTTTTCTTGCCTTTAAATCAATGTCAGTTGTGTAATTTTTTAAATCTAATAATTCTGCAATTTTTGCTACGGATACTTCATGTCTACTGTTCATGCCATGTCCCCCTTTGTAATGTCTTGCATGCCTGCTTCAAACTAATGAAACAAAAGCTAAATATTTGACCACGCATCTGGTATATTTTCGTTGCTATTCATTATATCATAAAAACTATAACTTTGGTATATCTCCATTGTTGTGGAAAAATTCATAGACCTGCCTTGCCGCTTTTTCGTTCATGGATTCAGTCTGTGCCAAATCCTCTACTGAAGCCTCTCTTATTTTATCCAAGGACTGGTACCTACGCATCAACGCCTTCCTTCTGGCAGGTCCGATTCCTTCTATATCATCTAATACTGAGCGAACCTGCGTTTTCGCTCTGAGGGATCTGTGGTATTCAATTGCAAATCTATGAGCCTCGTCCTGTATTCTAGTGATAAGCTTAAAGCCCTCACTGTGCCTGTCGATTGGAATTTCCTCATTGTTGTAGTAAAGGCCCCTGGTTCTATGATTATCATCCTTCACCATTCCACACACCGGAATTCTAAGTCCAAGCTCCTCCAATACCTGAAGGCATATATTTACCTGGCCTTTCCCACCATCCATAAGTATTATATCCGGAAACCTGTTAAAACTTCCCACTTCCTCAGGGAGATTACTGTCCCTTATCTCATCACGCTCCTGCATTCCGTGAGTAAATCGTCTGGTCAGCACCTCATACATTGAACCATAATCGTCTGGCCCGGTCACTGTTCTAAGCTTAAATTTGCGGTAGTCACTTCTCTTAGGCTTTCCCTTTTCGTAGACAATCATGGAACCAACAGTTTCAAAACCATTGAAATTGGAAATATCATAGGCTTCCATTCTGCTTAGTCCGCTCATGCCAAGAAGTCTTTCTATCTCCTTCACTGCACCTATAGTTCTTCCTTCTTCACGCTTTATCCTCTCCTTGTCCTGACTTAATACAAGCTGTGCATTTTTCTTTGCCAGTTCAACAAGCTTTTCCTTCATGCCCTTTTGGGGAACCTTTATAGACACCTTCGTGCCTCGCTTACCAGCAAGCCACTCCTCTAGAACCTCAACATCATCTATTGTATCCTGCAGCATAATCTCCCTTGGAATAAATGGAGTTCCCGAATAGAACTGCTTTACAAAATTAGTGAGTATACTGTTGACATCATCCTCAGTTCCAACTCTCACATGAAAATGATCTCTCCCTATAAGCTTTCCGCCTCTCACAAAGAATACCTGTACAACAGCATCTGTATCATCATTTGCAATGGCAATAATATCCTTATCCTCACCGTCTGTATTGGTAATTTTCTGTTTCTGGGCTATCTGCTTCACGCTGTTTATCAGGTCTCTGTACTCCATAGCTTTCTCAAACTCCAGATTATCTGAGGCCTGCTGCATCCTGCCTTCCAAATCCTTTAAAACCAACCCCAGATTTCCACCCAGAAAATCTAGAGCAGAATTTATTCTCTCTCTGTATTCTTCCTTACTTATATAACCCTGACACGGCCCTGCGCATTGATGAATGTGATAATTAAGACAAGGCCTGTCCGTTCCAATGTCCCTTGGCAGTTTGAGATTGCAGGTTCTGAGCTTATATATCTTATTTATCAGGTCAATAGTATCCTTAACTGCACTCACACTGGTATAGGGTCCGAAATATCTGCACTTATCCTTTTTCATGTCACGCGAAAAAAGCACCCTCGGATAATCCTCTCCAACGGTGACCTTAATATACGGATATGTCTTGTCGTCACGGAGCATAGTATTGTATTTCGGAGTATGTTCCTTTATCAGGTTGCATTCTAACACCAAAGCCTCAAGCTCTGAATCCGTCACAATATACTCAAAATGGTCAATATTCTCCACCATCTGACGCTTTTTGACACCCTCATCATGACTTTTCTGAAAATACTGATGTACTCTCTTTGTAAGGCTCTTGGCCTTTCCAACATAAATAATCGTATCTGTTTCGTCATGCATAATATAAACTCCCGGTTGATCCGGGAGTTTTTTTAATTCTTCTTGTATATTAAATGTTTTTTCCATATTCCACTCTGTAAATATGTTATGTTTTTATTTCTAATTCTATTACTCTGCAAATATATCTGTATTGTTGTTTTTCACTTCGTCAATACTAATATCCTCAGATGACTCAGCAAATGCTTCCTCGCTAACTACCTCAGCACTATCTGATACCATAACCTGACCATCAGAAATCTCAGATGGATCATTCTCATCAGTAGCAGGAGTTTCATCCTTAGATTTCTCCTCATCAGGGTCAGGAAGCCCCTTCATCTCACGGAACATCTTCATAAATTCCTTGCCTGTAATAGTTTCCTTCTCATACAGATACTCAGAAATCTTATCCAAAATCTCTTTGTTTTCCTCAAGAAGTCTTGTTGCCTCATCATACGCAGCATTAATAATGCTTAGAACTTCCTTATCTATCTCTGCAGATGTATCCTCTCCACAAATAAGGCCAGCGCGACCTTCCAGATACTGATTTTCAACTGTTGCAAGACACATCATTCCGAATCGGTCTGACATACCATACATAGTTACCATTGCTCTGGCAATCTTTGTAGCATTCTCAATATCATTTGCAGCACCGCTTGTGGCAGATTTAAATGTTACAACCTCCGCTGCACGACCAGCCATATAGGTTGTAATCTTTGCCAGAAGTTCTTCCTTTGTCTCCAGATATTTCTCTTCCTCTGGTGTCTGAAGTGTATATCCGAGAGCTCCCATTGTTCTAGGAACAATTGTAATCTTCTGCACTGGCTCTGTATTTTTCTGAAGTGCCGATACAAGAGCATGACCAACCTCATGATAAGAAACAATCTTTCTCTCCTTATCACTCATAACACGGTCCTTCTTCTCTTTTCCTCCAACAGCCACAAGCTCAAAGGCCTCGAACAAATCTGTCTGGTTAACAAACTGTCTATTGTTCTTTACTGCGATAATTGCAGCCTCATTTATCATATTAGCCAAGTCAGAACCCACAAGACCAGCTGTTGCAAGGGCAAGGGCATCGAGATCAACTGTCTCATCCATCTTTACATCCTTTGAATGAACCTTCAAAGTCTCAAGACGTCCCTTCAAATCTGGCTTATCTACTATAATTCTTCTGTCAAAACGACCTGGTCTGAGAAGCGCCTTATCAAGAACCTCAGGTCTGTTTGTTGCAGCTAATATCAAAAGTCCCTTTGATGTATCGAAGCCATCCATCTCTGCAAGAAGCTGGTTGAGAGTCTGCTCACGCTCATCGTTTCCACCGCCATATCTGCTATCACGGCTCTTTCCAATAGCATCAATCTCATCAATAAATATAATACAAGGAGCCATTTTCTGTGCTTCCTTGAACAAATCTCTAACTCGGGATGCACCCACACCTACGAACATCTCTACAAAGTCTGAACCTGCGAGGGAGAAGAAAGGCACTCCTGCCTCTCCTGCTACTGCTTTCGCAAGAAGAGTTTTTCCTGTTCCCGGAGGTCCCACAAGAAGTGCTCCCTTAGGAAGCTTTGCTCCAATATCTCTATATCTCTTAGGATTGTGAAGGAAATCTACCACCTCCTGAAGAGATTCCTTGGCCTCATCCTGTCCTGCAACATCCTTAAATGTCACACCTGTAGATTTTTCAACATAGACCTTAGCAGTTGTTTTTCCAACTCCCATTCCCATGCCGCCACCCATTTTCTTTGCAAAGAATCCAAAAAGAATCCAAAGCAATACAAGCGGTATCACAAAGCTTAATATATTGAGAACCCATGCTGATGTATTATCAGGTACTGCCGCCCTCACTTCAACGTCATCACCTTCAGATGTCTTAGCTGTCTTAAGCTCCTGAATCAGTTCTGAATCTGGTATATATCCTGTAAAATATGTCACATCATAAGCTGCCTTCTCATCTACCAGTGTATAATTAATCTGTGATGATTCAAACTCTACAGTTGCTACATTGCCCTTATCCAATTGATGAATAAACTCAGTGTATGTAACCTCCTGTGTGCTCAAATCTGAAAATTTGTTTGTGACAAGTGACACAATGAACAATGCCATGAGCGATACAAGAATAAAGCTCATTATCATCTGCCCGTTGTGATTATTCTTTTTTCCATTATTATTGTTATTATTTGACCCCTGGTTGTTATCCATAGTTCCTCCAAGTCTTCTATAGTTCTATAAAATCCTTTTTATTATAAGAAAAAGGAACGGTAAAATCAACCGCTCCTTTATAAACAAACTATAAAAACTCACTAAAATATATTATTTATTAACCTTTGTAGCCGCCTCAATGAATCCCTTGAAAAGTGGATGTGGACGATTTGGACGAGATTTAAGTTCTGGATGCGCCTGTGTTGCAATGAACCATGGATGCTCTGGAATTTCTACCATCTCGACAATTCTTCCATCTGGTGATGTTCCACAAAGCTTCATGCCCTTCTCAGTAAGAACGGCTCTGAAATCATTGTTTACCTCATATCTATGACGATGACGCTCATTTATATTTTCATTTCCATATACCTGGAATGCCCTTGAAGATTTATCAAGAACACATGGATAAGAACCAAGTCTTAATGTTCCACCGATATCCTCTACTCCATTCTGATCCGGCATAAGAGCAATTACTGGATGATTTGTATTTGGATCAAGCTCAATTGAATGAGCATCATGATATCCGCACACATGACGCGCATACTCAATAATCGAAACCTGCATTCCAAGACAAAGTCCAAGATATGGGATATTATTCTCTCTTGCATATTTTGCAGCAGAAATCATACCCTCGACTCCTCTGTCACCAAATCCACCAGGAACAATAATTCCCTGCTGTTCTCCAAGAATTTCCTCTGCATTATCATCATTCAAAAGCTCGGAATCAACCCATTTAATATCAACTGTTGCGTGAGCTGGAATTCCACCATGCTTTAATGCTTCTACTACAGAAATATAAGCATCATGAAGTGCTGTATATTTTCCAACCAAAGCAATCTTTACTTCTTTATCTGGATGACGAAGGTCCTCAACCATCTGTGTCCAATCTGCAAGATCAGGCTCTGGGCACTCAAGATTCAAACATTCACAAGCAACCTTGGCAAGGTTTTCCTTCTCCATTGCAAGTGGTGCTTCATACAAATATTCAACATCAAGATTCTGAAGCACATGTGAATTTGGCACATTACAGAATAAAGCAATTTTATCCTTAATACCCTGATCAAGAGGCTCCTCTGAACGACACACAATAATATCCGGCTGGATTCCCATTCCCTGAAGTTCCTTAACACTTGCCTGTGTTGGCTTTGTCTTAAGTTCCCCTGATGCCTTGATGTAAGGAATAAGTGTTACATGACAAAGAATTGCATTCTCATGTCCCACCTCATGTTGGAACTGTCTGATTGCCTCAAGGAAAGGCTGTGACTCAATATCACCAACTGTTCCACCAACCTCAATAATAGCGATTGTAGTTTCATCAGAAGTAAAATCTCTATAGAATCTGCTCTTAATCTCATTTGTAATATGAGGAATAACCTGAACTGTTCCTCCGCCGTAATCACCGCGACGTTCCTTCTGAAGTACTGACCAATATACCTTTCCAGTTGTTACATTGGAATTCTTTGTAAGACTCTCGTCGATGAAACGCTCATAGTGACCAAGGTCAAGATCTGTCTCTGCGCCGTCATCAGTTACGAATACCTCTCCATGTTGGATTGGGTTCATAGTACCTGGATCGATGTTGATGTATGGATCAAATTTCTGCATTGTCACCTTGTATCCACGTGCCTTTAAGAGACGTCCAAGGGATGCAGCTGTGATTCCTTTTCCAAGACCGGATACAACACCACCGGTGACGAAGA
>CAMFPD010000089.1 GCA_945971355.1 uncultured Lachnobacterium sp. | reverse complement strand
CCTTTTTGCTGAAAAAATTTTATCATAGGAATTTTTAAAAGTCAATTTTTCTTTTCCATACACCTTTTCGGTTACTATTAATTTATCTCCCCAAAAATGTTATTAAAGCAATCTCAATAATTGAACAAGTTCATGAGGTTCTGCCACTTCTGATATTGTATGTCTTGTATCAAAATGCTTAAATCCATAGTTTTCATAAAAAGAAAGCAGTTTTTCCTTGTTATCTGCTTCCACAAATACCACCATACCTCCAACTTGATATTGTAAAATCTGTGCCTGTCTGATAGCAGCTTCTAATAACTCCTGTCCTGTTATTCTTCCCTTTACCTTGTCATTAAAATTCTTTCCAAGCTGTGCAATCAGATAAGCAGCTAAGTTATAAGTCTGCTCATTTTTATCTGTTTCACTAAACCTTGCAAGTTTTCTCTTGACCGTATTACTGAAAGGCCCAGCCTTTACAACAAGGGGCTTGATCGTAATAGAAAAATAACCCAATAGCTCTGCATCTTCCAATGACAATACCAGATATGTAACTGCTTGATGTTTTTTTGCAAATTCGATTGCCTGTTTCTTTAGGAAACGCTCAACATCCGGATTCAATGGACATGAAAACTCGGAAAGGAGCTGTACTAATTTGTCCTCTCCGAGCCTTTTGTCTTCACTATCTAAATACTCACGAATGTTCAACACAATAAAATTATTTGCTGGATGCATCCGTTTTCTTCCTTTTCTCCATGAATTTTACAATATCATCTGCTCCCTGTAAGTAGGTAACATTGATTGGTACACGAGGTGTTCTGTCGTTGGCAGATGCTTCAATTGCATCGGCAAACATCTCCACCTGCTTCTGACCAGATATAATAAAATTCTTCGTGATACTTGAAGTTGCCATAAAAACACCTCCTTTACTAGTGTGGCTTATGTATTTCAATTCATACTTCTTTAACTGTATTTTATGATGTTATTCCTTGGTTTGCAATAGATTTTTCATAAATTTCTAGCCATTAAAAATTTGGATTTTTTCTAATGCAGTCCTACCTTATTCATCTCTACTAATCGTGGTCTTCCGATTCTGTAATAACTGTTCTTGTACTGTGAGTATACAGAATCATCAGAGGACTTGTCACCATCCTCCAAATCAGCATAGCTTACAGTCCACCATCCCTTTACTGGTATGGCTTCGTAGAGTTTAACCATTGCGGCTACACCACTCTTAAACCTTACTGAACCATCCCAATTAGTTGCCCATAATGGACACGCTGCGTAAAGCTCAGATTGCTTAACACTTCCGAAAATATTCAGCGCTTTCACCGCTTCAACAGAATCTGCACTATTGGTTGCAAAGTATCTTGTACGCAAACACTCCACTGTAAGACCATCTGCCCTTGTCTTAAGTAGATTTCCATACTCATTTCCGACACCGTCCTGAGATGATGCCTGCTCTGCTGTCAATGCTGTAGTTCCAATTGGGTACTGTACTTCGCATCCACGCTTCAGTGTCTCAGTGCCGAACACGAACTCTCCTGCCACTGGCTCTTCGTAGTAATACTTTCTATCATCCGCTTCACTTATCTCTGTGGTGTAGTATGACTTCACCGTAAGCACTGGACCACCTTCGTAAACTGTTACGAAGATTATAGGTGACTTATTAACCGTACAAGTCGTAGTACGCTTTGTCGCACTGCCACCTATCATAGCTGCTTCGTAGGCTTCCTGCGAACTAACAGCTTTAAACCTGGTGCCTGCCTCTATAGTTCCGTTGATAGGTAGACTGGTACCTGTCCAACAATTAACACCTCCGTTGTAACCGCTTATCGAGTCAACACTATTAGCGATGTAAGCGTAAGACTCTGTGAGCACCATATCCTTCTTTTCTATGGTGCCGTCCATATCAACTGTCTGATTACGCAAAATACTCTTTACTGTGTATTCTGTTGTAGCCCCATTGTCTAACCAAGTGTTCTTCCTGTACTGGCTCGCCAAGTCCTGAGTAGTGTCAATCGTAACACCGCCAGACGTGTAAGAGAACAAATGGTATCGTCCCTTACTATCCTTGTAGTAACTGAGCTCTATCTGTGGAGGTGCTACCTGATACCTTCCCGCGTAAACGTAATCTGCCGGAGCATTCTCCGATGTGGTAATCTTTACTCTATTGTTGTTACTCACACACTGTTGCCATGCGTTGTAGTCTATTGCAGAGCCCATAACATTCGTTGTCCTAAAGTCTATACTGCCTGCACCGCCCCATGCATCATTAGCCACGTAGATAGTCGGAATGCTAAGAATATTAGCTCCCTTCTTGTAAAAGCTTGCCTGCACTAATTCCCAGACGTAGCCCTTGTAAGAAGTGGTTGCTGGCACTAATGCTGCCTCACCGCTTAAATCGAAGGTTCCACCTGCCGCCATTGTGTAAGGACTTTCTGCGTTCATTACATTAAATGTGTTGTAACCATCGAAACGCATTGCTGTGTAAAGCTTGCATATTGTCTTTACTTCTGCGTACAAGTAGGTGATGGTTGTTCCTGTTGATACTCGGAAATTGCAGCCATTCACGTAACTATGTACGCTGGAGTAATCCCTGCGGAATGTCCAGCCAGAGCCTGGAATTGAACCTGCGTCTGACAGTGAGGCGTCTACAGTCGCGTAACTGCCTGATGGCTCAACTAAATTACTCTCTCCTGTACTGACTGCAAGCCTTCCTGATGTTCCGACAACACAGCCTGCTGGCTTGTCGACCCTCACACCTGCCAGTACGAAACGTCTTGTCTCACCGTTGATTACAGTATCCATGTAGGGCATTAAACCTGCTTCATTGTAGGCGTGGACACTACCAAGATTGAATGCGTAGGCGGCACTGTCCTTTAACTGCGTTCCTGCAGTGTAACCATTACCATCGTTGAGTGCTTGGTACTGGACGTTTGTGTGCTGCTCCGGAGTTGTCGGTGCATAAACGATATGCAAGGGCTTATTGTAATGACCTGAAAATGTGCTTGTATTAGTCCATTTCTTTGCATTGACCCAATCTGTAAGCGACATTATAGTTTTGCCGTCGTCAACCCAACTGCCCTTTTTCTTTGATTTCGTACCGATTACTGGTTGAGCGTAAACGGTCATAACTCCATTGTCATCAAAGCTTGCGCCTGAACGGGTTCCCCAGTCAATTATCTTCCATCTGTCGAATAAATGCGGCGTATCCAAGTAACCGGAAGTGGTACACGGCCAAGAATCAAGTCCCGCTGTATTAAGTGGTGTTACCTGCAATGCGCCTGCTGGAATCGTGTAGTCCAATAATGGATACGTCGTCACATAGTAACCCTGCGTGTACCATTTTGCTGTAGCCTTAGAACCTACCTCTTTGTCGTGGGTAAACCAACCGACATATGTACTGTCCCATGGATTATCACCATCGTAAACCTTGCCTTCCTCACGCCCTCCTGTAGATGCACTATGTGCTTCCACGTTCTGTGTTGCTGCTAACGAGATAAACACTATCACCCCAAAACATAATAATAACCTTAGTTTACTACTTATTTTTTCTCTCACTTTTTCATCTTCCTCCTTTTCTATAGAACGACAAAAAGGGATAGCCTACTAATCACTTAGTAAACTATCCCTTTACTTCTGTTGTTAAATTACTGAACACCTTCAGCTTTCATATGTGCAACATACTCATCATAACTTGTAGTCTCGTATCCACAAATTGGGCAATGATAAACGTCAGGTGTAAGTGTCTCACCAGGCATCGTAGGTTGTCCATCTGTTTTCCAAACCGCATTACTTGTATCCACTCCTCCAGGCTGTGTTTCTGGCTGAGTTGCTGGTGTTTCTGGCTGAGTTGCTGGTGTTTCTGGCGCACTTGGAGTTTCTGCTGGTGCTTCTGGCGCACTTGCTGTGCTACTGCCACCACTACTTCCCGAGCTGCTTGCAGACTTGCCACTACCTGCTGACTTACTACTATTCGTTGTGCTTGTTTCTACCTTAACAACCGCTGTCTCCGTTGCTACATTCCCAACTTCATCTGTTGCCGTTACAGTAACTGTGTACTCCTTGTCACCTGTCTTTTCCATTGAAGTCTCACACTCTACTACACCGTCCCTGCTGTCCTCTGCACTGTACTTAGAGAAATCAATTGTTGGTTCTGCCGTTACATCCGCCTGCTTCATTGTTTCATTTTCAACACCGCTAATAGTCGGAGCAGTTGTGTCCACTGCTACACTAATACTCTTTTCTGAGCTGTTACCATACTCATCTGTAACCACTACGGACGTCTCGTATTCGCCGTCCTCTTCTGGCTCAGTTTCAAACTTAAGTTCTGCGGTTGTGTCGGAAACATCCTCGATACTGGCAATCAAACTTTCAGCATCTAAAGAACATACATCGTTTGTTACGATACTGTCCTGAACTAATTCAAACTCTGGGGCTGTGGTGTCCACAACATCGACTTTGATATTGTATTCCTTATTTTTGTAAATGGCAGTGACTTCGTACTCACCTACTTTTGAAGTGTTAACATTAGTTGTGTCAAATGTAATCCCATCTGTTGAGTCAAAGAAGTCTTCTGCCTCTAAACTAAGTTCTTCCCCAGCTTCAATTGTAACGCTGTCTTTTATCTGTTTTGGTGCACCGCAACCCACTAAAACTAAACTTATCATTCCAAGCATTACTGCTACTAAATTCTTCTTCATACTACTTGCCCTCCTCGGCTTTTCTTTCTTATAAAATTCTGTGTTTTTCATAAATGCTTTTATTTCAAAAAGATCGTATTTCCAGTACCTTTTCCCTGTCTTTTTTATATATGAAAACATCCGATTTTGCAACAAGAGCAATTCCGTTTTGTACTGCAGAATCATAAGCTATATCTTCATACAAGAGCTTTTGAGTAACATTTTTATAATCTGACTCATAGAATCTACTCTGAATAATTTCCTCTAGCATTTCCGGAATATTATATTTCAGCTGCGCTGATGGGTTATTCTTTGAAAACATTCTATCCTCTCGCACTTCGTCGACTAGAACATCCATTTCTTCATCCAATTTCACAGTCCCCATCAATTTGCAGATATCATATAGATGTCTTGAATCTCTATCCCGCATATTCTGAATTCGATAATCACATATTGCAAATATCTTATCCACGAATGTTCTCTTTACTGACTGAACATTCATGTATACTTTATCCGCTTTAAAAGGAATCGGTAAAATAATCCCTCGTTCCTCACAAAAACGCCCTACAAAGCTTCCTACTTCGTGTTTCTCCACAGGATACACTGTTTGGTAGTAACTAGTCTCTATGATAATTTCCATAGGCATACTAGTGAATAACGATGCATACTTAAAAATATACATATTATAATCATGCCTTGATCTAATCTTATCCTGATTAGCTAACGTCATTCCTAAAGACTCTGCTATCTGTATAATTAACTCTTTTGATGCTTTTCGTTCAGATTCTGTTGGTTTTTTATTCATCGATAAATCAATATCTTCTGAAAATCTATCTATCAAGTTATATGCTTTTGATAGCGATGTTCCACCTTTGAATACAAATGGTAAAACCGACTTTGATAATTCATGTAAAAACATTGACTGAACTGTATCTTTTTCAACCATCAGCTCTGTTCTTCCAATCTCACGAGCCACAGTTTCAATTATCTCTCTCCATTCATTTGCATGTTCTCTATACCAGTTCACTCATCAATCCCCCTTGATAAATATTTTTAAAAACGCGATCAGGAAATAATGAGATATACTTCTTAACTTTCATAAAATCAACATTAATTAACTTTACAAACTCCCTCAGCTTATTCCGAAGTTCTTCTTCCGACAATTCACTGTATTTGTCTATGGATGACATCAAATCCAAAAATTGAAGCGCTGTTATATTCTCTTCATTAATTTCAGTCAAAGGCTTATATACAATCACCTTTCGACCTGCAATATCCAGCTTGCGTTGTTTGGTTGTAGCCTCGTTCGAACAAACTTCAATACAAGCAGGATTTTGAGTAGTAAAACCGTACATATTGGCAAGCTGTATTCCTGTTACATACCCAGAAACCTTCCCACGACATAATAAATACTTTTTCTCTATGAATTTATCAATTGATACTTTTCCTTTTGTTCCCAGAATTGTCGTATAAGACAAATAGTATACGCCATTATACAATCGCTCTATTTGCCCCTCATCTACTAATCGCTTCATTTCTTGGCGTATATAATTCTTTGATTTTCCTGGAAGCTCAGATAAAAAAATTGGCTCATCTTTATCATAATTATTAACAATGTAATCATAAAGCATAACACCACCTCACAAATATGAAAAAGTTTTTTTCTCTTTTATTATACTATAAAACAAATATATGTCAAAGATTATTCATAGTATTGCTCATTTCGGTTCTTCAAATTACATGCATTATCTGTATGGATTACAATCATATCCTCTGTACATTTCAATTAAACAATACAATTACCCCGGAACACGGTAATAACCTTAGTCTACTACTTATTTTTCTTTCACTTTTCTCTTTTACATTAGAACGACAAAGAGGATAGCTTACTCCTAAGTAAGCTATCCTCTACTACTAGTCCATTTAATTTCGGCTCTTCAGGGGTAATGGTGGGTTAAAAACCGCCACAACCCCAGTGTTTATCTAGATTAAGCGGCATTCAACTTTCGGTTAGGAAGTGGAATGCGTATATCAGAGCATACAAGGTACACCATATCGAGCATATTTTGTATGTTTCTGAATCCATAAGCTTTACGGATAATAAGCTTAATCTTGTTATTAGTTGCTTCAATCCTGGCATTACTCATACCATAACGGATTGTATTTAAGATATGCGTCTTGTGGCGCTTAATCTTCTGATATAATTCTTTAAATGCAGGTATCCTGCTGTGGCTGGCTTTCCATAGCCAACGTTTGAGTTCGTCCTCAGCTTCATCTACATTGGTAAGCTTTAGTAACAACCGGAGCTGTTCTTTAAGCAGATAGGCTCGATATAGACGAGGGTTTTGTGAGGCAATCAAATTAACACGCAGTTGTTGCTTTTCACTGAGATGCTCTGGGGCTTTTCCCAATGCGTAAGCAGATCCTTTTATCTCATCTGCCTTAGCTTTTGCAGCTTTAACAATAGCAAGTTCTGGATCATCCTTTTTAGGACGACCTTTGCCACGTGGATTATCTTTTTTGACCTGCTTATATTCACTGTAAGCATCATGCCAGATCTCTTTTCTAACTTCATCGAGAGCTGTCATAGCCCACTCGACTACGTGAAAGGAATCAACACAGCGGGCACAGTCAGGAGTGTATTCATTTACACACTCTGTGATCCATTTGGCACCATCTCCGGTAACAACCTTGATGCTGGATAGCTGCTCTGGAGTCAGCTGTTTATAAAACTTTTCAAGGACGGATTTGCCATGGCCTTCCGATGCCCATACAACTGTGTTGGTATCGTGATTAACGATTACTGTAATGTACTTGTGACCCTTTTTATAACTGGTTTCGTCAATGCCGATATTAACCAAGCCATCAAGCCTTCTTGAACGCTCTGGCTCTAAATCGTGAAGAGCACGATTGACACAGCGGCCTACAGTTTCCCAGTCCACTCTCATAAAGTATGATGTGGTACTTCGTGGAAGATAGGATGCAAGCCATGCAACAGTAAGGTCGAAATCCTTGGTAAATCTACTACCTGGATATGCCCATGGAACTTCGGCAACATATACCCCATGTTCAGGGCAGATGATACGATGTGTCTGGTATTCAACTTCAACCAAAATACCACCCCAGTCCAGACCTCTCCAAGTGGTTGGTCTGCTGGAATGTTTGTCATAAACAGGGCATGACTTGTGACAGAAAGGACAGTCATTTTCATGCCATTTATTAGGTCTGGCTTTGATGCGGATGTGTTTAACTCCATCCTCATCAGAGTAAAGATTAAAATTTTCTATCACTGTGTTCTTGACATTAAGAACACTCTTGCATAATGTATTAACTGAAGCCACTTGTGGAACTCCTTTTGTTTTTTTTCTTAGCAGTTAATACATTAAGGAACCCAAGTGGTTTTTTCAATATGAAAATGTAAATTTATGGTGCTAGGCTTCCACCATTATGCCAGAAGCCTC